>JAGHBT010000173.1 GCA_021160845.1 bacterium
ATATAGAAACATTCCGTATCGCCCATATGTGTATCAGCAATTTTCTTACCATCATTTGATCCTATACACAGTCTGATTTTTTTCATTTTCTCCTCTTTACTGACTAACAATACATCAATCGATTTAATCCAATAGAAAATCCATTCTTCGTTATATTGAACTTTGCCGGAGAAACCAAAACGCAAAAATCATTCCAATGTTAGGTTCTGTTTCTTCCTTATCACATTTTGTGCAGCTGCCCAACAGGCAATTTAATCCCTGACACAACGCACCGAAAAACCAAGATGCTTCATGCTGCCAGTCCGGTAAATATCCGAATCATAATAACCCAAACGCCTGCTCCAGACAATACTAGCATTTATCTCATCAGAAGGCCAAAAGAGAGCAGAGTAACCCATTCCGGCGTAGCTGCCATCTCCATCGCGTGAGCCGCCTGGCAACGCTGCAAAACCGCTTTCATTAGTAGCTCCGGTATTGGGGCTATACCAATGGTTCGTTCCGGATTCCTTTAATTTTCCACCTTCATCTGTTCCACGATATCCTGAATCTTCAGCATCTGACTGGCTCATACCAAGAAATGTTTCCAATTCTTGCCATTCCTCGTCGCTGGGCACATGCCACCCTACGGGCGCTATACCGCGACTGTCACCTATGGCATACCAGTTGTAAAGCCTGCCATAAGTCGCTACTTTAAGTTCATCATTACCATAATTGCAGCAAGCACCGGTTGTCAGATCTTTCCACTCTGTATTATCGGTCACATTGGGTATCGAATCACCATTACGGTAACAGTGCACCCTTAGGTTTTCTGCCATCCACCACTGATCGCCAATATTTATTGTTTGATAAGTATTGCCCTCTCCATCTATCACAGTTCCAAATCTTGTAGTTGTAAATTCCTTTACACTTCCATAACCGGTTCCTTCACTATTTGTAGCATAGGCCCTTACATAATAATCAGTTTCATCTGCTAAACCTGTGATTTCGCTCGTGAAACTACCGGTTCCCGTACTATCTCTTGTTATGCTATCCGATACTGTAGGTGTTTCTGTTGTACTCCAGCATACTCCACGAGCTGTAACAGCAGCTCCCCCATTTGATGTAATCGTCCCGCCGCATTGTGCCGTTGTACCAGATATTTCGGTAACCTCGGCGGTGGTTAATTCCGGAACTGAATTTGAAGGCGTTGTGCTGTCTTCCGAGCATCCAAAGAAGACAAATACCGCGACAAAAAGAATCACCGTCCCTAGAAACATTATCTTCAACGAACTGGATGAAATTTTCTTTTTCATTTTTTGTTTCCTCCCCTGTCATATCTTTTCTATTTATATCCCTCTATTACTCTATTCTAAATACACAAAATCTTCAACCTTTAACAGCATCTTCCGATACCAGTAACAAGAGAAGAAATTACAGTTTAGAAAGAAGTGGATTTATAACTATCTCCAGCGGCTATATCGATATCCAAAAGGAGAGTTGTACTGACGAAACTGCAGACGCACCATAAAGTTGCTTTCCAATGGATGGTAAGTAAGATCAATATTGGGGATAAAAACTTCCGGGGAACTGTTTTGAATCTGTTGCCCCATCACCGAGCGAACTCCGACATCAAGATTTAAATTCCACGATTGCCCTAACCCATAATCAAAATGCCCCATGTAGTAACCCATACTCTGAGATTGATCACCATTCGAGGCAAACGAAACTCCCATCGAACTCCTAAACTCAAGGCCGGGGATACGAATAAACCCCTCCGCAACAGAATTATTCAGGTAATCGGAGAAAACACTTTCTTCCAGATCTCTATTTTGAGCATTTGTAACGGTTGAAAAAGAGACAAACAGGAATAGAGCTACCAACAATATTCGAATCTTCACACCAGTCTCATTTCTGTTTTTGTAGTAATTCCCTCACCTTTTCCTTCAAGGGTCCAAGATCAACAGATTTCACTATATAAGCATCAGCTGCCCATGTCTTAAAATTCTCTTTATACACCGAGTATGCTGAATTTATTATTATGGGAATATCCTTCCGCCGTTCTACTATTTGTACAAGAGCGTCAATTCCACTCTCTTCCCCAAGTTTAATATCAAGAATAATAAGGTCCGGCGAATCCTTTTCCACAGAATCAATAGCGCCATTAACATTTCCTACAGACACCACATCATACCCTTCATCCTTCAATTCTTCTTCGTAGAGCTTCCTTACATTAATTTCATCATCTACGACCAGTATTATGGACATATCTCACCCCGCTAAATCACGTTATCTACTCTTCTCCTTCAATGAATAGTCGTCATAAAATGGTAATTGGTCAAGTATTTTTTTATTATTTTTCCATGGAAATGCTACTCAACTGATAAATCCAGAATTATTCGCAAATTCGAATCAGCCTTTATATCATCCAACGATATTTTAACAGGTATTCTTATTGCATTTTCACATTCGTCCAAATCATCACTCACCTCGTCACTATTTTCATCTAGGCCCGGCTTTTCCCCTTTCTGAGCCAGTCTTTCAAGTGGATCATTTATAAACTCGGTGGTTACTGTGCCCTCATGTTTTTCCGCGGTCTCAAGGGAAACATTTTCATTATTATCAAATTCGACAACATGGCCGTAATCCTCATATCCTTTCCTCGACGATTCAAGCTCAATGCTATCATCTTCGCTGAGCACACTATCAACAAACTCAGAGACAGACTCATGCTCCTCTTTTTTCTCCTCTGCGCTTTTATTATTTAAAGACTCGCTTTCATCCGCCCCTGAGCTAATATCATCACCTTGAAGATCGAGTACAACCTCTGCATCTACTCTTTCTTTTCCCTCTTCATTTTCGGTACCCAGTGTTGTTTCCGGCATATTGGATTCAAATTTTTCCTTGCTCTTCTCTATCTCCCTAAAAACTAAACCAACAATTGATTCAAAGGTCTCATACACCCCCTTGCCCTCTACCGCTACAGCCCCGAAAGATCGGATATTCTCTTTATTTAAATTCCTTTCCATTACTTCGCCGCTTAAAGAACCCTCAACATCCTGTTTGTTGTATTGAAGAACGAAGGGAATTTCAGAAAGTTTCTTCCCCATTTGGCTAAGGTTATCCTCAAGGTTTGTAAGACTTTCCAGATTATCATTCATCCTGCTCGGGGAAGAATCGGCAACGAAAACAATAGCATCGACACCCTTTAAAACAAGCTTACGTGTAGCATTGTAGTAAACCTGGCCGGGCACAGTGTAGATAAGAAATTTCACTGTCATGTCGTTAAATTTATCAATCTTCATTGGAAGAAAATCGAAAAAGAGAGTTCGATCAGTTCTGGTTTTCATAGAAACCATTTTGCCTTTGTTTTCTTTAGGCAACTTGGAATAAATATGCTCCAGATTTGTTGTTTTCCCGCTTAATCCGGGACCGTAATAAACGATCTTTACATTTGTTTCTCTGCCTCTTGCATTATGAACTACCATATTTATTATCCTTTTTATTTTTCCGCCGGGGCAGCTTCCAATTTAGAATCTCCGTACTGTTGAAGCAGAACCGGAGCAGGTTAATGTTGCTAGGGCAAAGGTGTACAAACTATCACTAACTAAGGAAACCTACACCCCGGCTATTGCCATTCCGACGCAAGTAACATGCCATAATATTTAGAGGTTATGTTTTGTAATTTACACTATGACAAGAAGTTACACGGCTTAAGCCTAAACGCTGAAAACCACCGCCGCAAACTGCGTAGTAAACCCTTAAAATGCAAGACAAAATGTATTATCCGGGTATTCCCCCGTAATTATTCTGTCGGTTGCATGCATCGCCACAACAAGTCATATTCGTTACCGGAATCAGCGCCATATACCTTGATATAGTATGTTCCGCTTGATGGAACAATATAACTTATAAACTCATCGTCACTATCTGAGGAAGAAGAAGACAACACATTTTCTGAAATATCAACCAACTGTATATCAATGTTCCCGAAAATTTGTGTGAAAGTGCAAGTAAGTTGCACAAGAGTGTCGCCGGGAGTAACATAAATTTTGTACCAGTCATCATCCCACTGCTGACCAAGACCATCAACCAACTCAAGCCATACATCCCTACTGCCGGATAAATCATAGGCTACACGGGGGATATCATTCTGTTCATATTTGTCATCTTTCCATGGGACTGAATCCAGTAATGCACTGTCACAATCTACTGGTACCAAGGGCGCGTAATCAGTCTCTGCTACAATTTCCATCTCCCATCGCATATAGACCTTGCAACAGGCCTTTCCATCTCTATCACGAGCGACAACCCCTGCACTGCTTTTGACGGAAAGGTGATGTTCCCCGGGAGAAAGGTTCAGCAAAGCGGGTTCATCCGAGGAAATTGCTTCTCCAAATGGAATGGTATCGTAATCAACATGGATATACCACGCAATGGGGAAACAATTTTCTCCTTGAAGTACAACATATCCACCGGCATTTTCATCTCCAAGCACAACCGCATAAGGACTTATGTTATTTACTGCGATTTCTTCTTCCCCACACCCACTAAGAAAAACAAATCCAATAGCCAATAAAAACGCCAATCTTCCAAATCGCCTCATTGCGACCTCCATATAAAGCAAGTATCTAGGCTTACGGTATGCAATCG
>JAGHBT010000159.1 GCA_021160845.1 bacterium
CTTGTATTGTATCTCGTCCCAGCTTACTCGCAAACAGATGTTAATCTCCAGATTGACCGTGTGGGGAAGGGGAAGGTTCCTATTGTTCTGAAGAAAATATCTGTAGAAATGCCGGAACTTCGAACTTCTTCCGAGTGTATTTCGGCGATTTTAAGAAATGATTTGCAGTTAACGGGTATATTCGAGCCGCTTTTTTTTGAAGGAAATGTGGATACACTCACCGGGGGCCGAACAGCAGCAGCGATATTTGAGGGTAGATTGACTCGGAGCGCCGAAGGATATCTGTTGGACGCGAAGCTGCTGGATTATTCCAGCCGGGGTATTATTTTCAGGAAAGAATATACTTTTCAGCGGGATGTTTGTAGATCGGTCGCCCATCATCTAAGTGACGAAGTTACATTTTTTCTGGTGGGGGAAACCGGCATTGCCACAACACGTATCCTTTTTTTAAGAGAGAAACAAGGCAATAAATCTGTTTATATTGTTGATTATGACGGGCATGGAGTAAAAAGGCTCACTGATGACAATCTCGCCGTTTCTCCCGGATGGCTTGATAAAAACAGGTTTTGTTACACATCCTATAAAAGGGGTAATCCGGATTGCTATATAGTTGATTTGAAGAAGGGGCGAAAGCAGCTTCTTTCGTACAGAAAAGGGTTGAATATTGCCGGCGGTTATTATCCTAAAAGGGATGAACTTCTTATGACGATAAGCGTGATGGGTAACAGTGAGTTATTTCTTATTGATTCGTCCGGTAAGATCAAAAGGAGGTTGACTCGGAACAGATCGATCGATTGTTCGGCGACATGGGCTCCAAACGGTAGAGAAATAGCCTTTGTTTCAGACAGGACATCGGTTCCGCAGATTTATATAATGGACAGGTACGGAGGGGGTTTGAGGAGGCTGTCGATGAAGGGAAGCTATAACACATCACCGGCGTGGTCTCCCCAAGGTGATCTTGTTTCCTATGTTTCGCGTGATGGGGGCTACTACAGACTTAAACTTGTTTCACCCGATGGTTTATGGGAGGAGACGGTATATAATGATTATCTGAGTTATGAGGATCCCTCGTGGGCTCCTAATGGATGCCATCTCGCGGTAACGGTAAAGTATGGGGGGGAATCCTGGATAGTTATTGTTGATATAGATTCCGGGGAGAAACGCAGGTTGGTAAGAGGTGAATCGCCGGCGTGGTCTCCTACTGAATGAAGGGAGAGTCGGGAAAATTAGATAAAAAATGGAAAATAAATCTTTGCAAAATTTGTCATTACCGTTATTATGCTGTACGAGTTTACAGTACGGTGTAAGTGGTAATTATGAATGGGTGTTTTAAACTGGAGGTGTTCGAATGGCTCGTATCAATTATGCAGGGTTGATTGTTATTATGATCCTGGCGTTGGTTTTTCCCGCGTGTGTAAAAGAAGAGGCCCCGCCGATAGAAGAGGTAAAGCCGGCTGAAGAGGAAATTATTCCTCCACCGCCACTTGAAGAAGTAGAAGAGCCTCAACTTGAAGAGGTTAAAGAAGAGCCGGTTGTCCTTGATGATGTATTTTTTGATTTTGACAAGTTTGATATCAAAGACGCCTACAGGGATATCCTGACAGGTAATGCTGAACAGATTTTGGGCAAAGAGGATATCATAATAGTTATTGAGGGATATTGCGATGAGCGTGGGACTGATGAATACAATCTTTCCCTTGGTGAAAAACGGGCAAGAGCTGTATTTGATTTTTATGTCGCATACGGTGTTGATGCGAAAAAATTAACTCTAATCAGCTATGGTGAAGAAAAGCCGTTCGACAGCGGACATAATGAAGAGGCATGGGCCAGTAATCGCCGTGCGCACATGGTAATTAAATAATAATGTTTAAATTTGTTTTTCAACGAATCTTCTCTATTGGATTACTTTTGCTGTTTGTGGTATTGAGCGCCGGATGTTGGGGCGAGAAGTTTTTTGAGATGCCGCAGAGGACAATCGATACATCGTGTGCTGTAGATACTCTTCTTACAAGAGAAAAAAATCTTGAGGAGCGTTTGGACAAACTGCAAAAAGAGTTTGTCCGGCAACAGGAATATTCCAGAAGAACCACTGCCAGTGCCAAGATGGATACAGAGGGAGTAAAAGATCAGTTAAATGTCATACAGCAGTTACTGTTGGAATCTTCCCTGATCCGGTCTTCAGAGGGGATAATGACTACTCCCCGGCAGCGTGGTGGTTTTCCCGAAGTTCAACAACTGACGGGAAAAGGGAATAAAGATACTTTAAAAACTATTCTGGAAGGAGATTCTGTTTCAGCCGGGTTGGATTCAATAAGTGGATCGGGTTCAAAGACCCCGCTTGTACCGGATTCAGCATTAGTTGGTGTGCCAGATGATGTTCCATCAGCAGAGGTGATTTTCAGACAAATATATCTCGATTTTAGCAGAATGGAATATCAAATCGCTCTTGACGATTCCAAACTTTTTCTTAAAGAATATCAGGGGGATCCGTTGGTCCAGGAGGTTATTTTTATACGCGGGGAATGTTTGATTGAACAGGATAAATATTTCGACGCACTCAAGGAATTTTCAAAAATACTCAAGAATTATCCAAAGGGGAAGAAAGTGCCCGCCGCGCTTTTGAGAATGGCAATCGCTTATGACAAGATAGGGGACAGTGATTTAGCCGCCGGTATGATAAGGAGGCTTGTAAGAGATTATCCATACAGTGAAGAAACAGCAGTAGCTAAAGAAAAATTTGGTGAAATGTTGAAAGA
>JAGHBT010000024.1 GCA_021160845.1 bacterium
GCGGTATTAAAAAGGGTCGAATAATTGATGAGGAAAAAGTAGCCGGAATACTCGCGTCATGCAAAGTTGAGGCCGAGAGGATGGCGGGCGTCAGTGTTGAGGCCGCTTGTTTGTCAATTTCGAGTGAGAGTATAAGAAGTTTTAGCAGCCAGGGTGTATTGACTTTACAAGACGGAAAGCAAATTTCGGAAAGAGAAATTCAGCATGTGACAAAAAACGCCCTGAAAGTACCACTTCCTTCGGAAAGATATGTTCTGCATACGATAAAACAAGGATTTACTGTTGACGGTAACTCAAACATCGTAGATCCAATAGGGTTACAAGCGGTCCGCCTGGAAAAAAACATTCATATTGTAACAGATGTAAAAGAAGAGGCGGAAAAGTTGAAGAGAGTAATGAAATCTAACAGCATTGAAATAATCGATTTTGTTTTCAGTCCGTTTGCAGCGGCCGGTGCCATTCTTAAGGGGTTTGACAAGATGGAGGGGGCGCTGATAATTGATCTTGGGGGGGAAGTTACATCGTATGCGCTTTATCATGCAGGAGTTGTTAGAAGCAGTGGAATACTCCCGGTTGGCGGGTTTAATATCTCGAACGACCTGTCTATAGGATTGGAAATTCCATTTGAGAGAGCGGAAAAATTAAAGATTGAGAATGGCGTTGTGAATCTTCCGGTTTCTTCACCGGAAAAGGATAACAGTGTTGGAATATCAATTGATAGCACTTTCCCTCAAATTGGGTTTGAAAAGATTGAGGAAATTGTTCTGCCTAGGTGTGAAGAGATATTTACTCTCATCAAGAATGACGTTATGCATGATCCATCTTTTAATTTGATGGAAGGGAATATTGTATTATCCGGCGGAGGGAGCAAATTAAAGGGGATTGAGGGTACAGTTGAAAATGTTTTTGGTTCAGGAGTGTTGAGCGAACGTCAGCCCGATGTTGTGGGACTTAGTGAGCTTGTGGCTGATGAAAGCTGGAATGTAAGTATTGGTTTGCTAAAGCGTGGGGAGGAGATATTAGCGGAGCATTTTGAAGAGAAAAAAGGCACGAAAGATTACTTTAATTGGGTAGTTGAAGGCTTTAAAAAGGTAGCGAATACGTTTTAACCAGAGGAGGTTAAAGATGAGGTTCGAATTTGATGAAGGCTCTGAACTGGCGAAGATAAAGGTTATTGGTGTTGGGGGCGCTGGAGGGAATGCGGTTAACCGCATGATAGATTATGGTCTCCAGGGCGTTGAATTTTTGGCTGTGAATACGGATGCACAAGTTTTGGAATATTCAAAAGCTCACAAAAAGATTCAGATAGGAAGCAGGCTAACTTCCGGGCTTGGATCGGGCGGTAAACCTGAAATCGGAGAAAAAGCGATTGAAGAAGATGCCGATATAGTTGGTGAAATGCTTGATGGAGCGGACATGGTTTTTGTAACAGCCGGGATGGGGGGAGGAACCGGAACGGGAGCTAGTCCTATGATTGCTCGCATGGCACGCGAAAGAGGAGCCCTGACTGTTGGAATAGTAACAATGCCTTTTTCTTTTGAGGGAAGATGGCGTGAAAGATTGGCGATGGAGGGAGTCGAATTGTTAAAAAAAGAGCTTGATACCCTTATTCTAATAAGAAACGACAAGCTGCTTTCACTGGTTTCGCAGGAGACCCCTCTTGAAGAGGCTTTTTCAACAGCCGACTCAGTTCTTCACCATGCGACAAAGGGTATTTCGGACCTTGTGACAATTCCGGGATTAATTAATCTTGACTTTGCTGACGTTCGTACTACAATGAGCGATATGGGTGACGCGCTTATGGGAACAGGCGTAGGCAGTGGTGAGGGAAGAGCCATAGAAGCATCGAGATTAGCGTTAAATAGTCCATTGCTGGATGATGTTTCGATTAAAGGGGCCAAGGGAGTACTTGTAAACATTACGGGTGACAGTAAGATGTCGCTCCATGAGGTTTCACAGGCAACTGCGATTATTAGTGAAGAAGCAGGGGATGATGCCAATGTTATTTTCGGTGCAGTTGTTGATGATACCTTGGATGGGGAATTACATGTTACAGTAATTGCTACCGGATTTGAATCCGGTAGGCATATGAGGAGACCGGCTTATAGTGATGCCTCCCGATTTGGCGTAAAAAAAGAAGAAGAAATGAGAATTGAAAGTGATAGAGAAGATTCAAGGATTTATGTGAGAAATTTTGCCGGCGTGGGCCTTGCCGCGGAGGTTGATCTCGATGTTCCCACATTCTTGAGAAAGCAGCACGATTGAATGGAGGGTGTTAATTGTCGTTTTGGGGAAGAATATTCGGCCTGAAAAGCAATCCTGAATATGAGAAAGGGATAAAATATTATAACGAGGAAAACTATGAGTTAGCTATAGAGCAACTGGAGAAAGCAACTGACTCGATAGGACGCGATGATCCAACATATGCACTTGGTATGTTTTACGCCGCGGAAGCACATGTTCACATGGGAACCGCGATGTACTTCTCCGGAGATATCGATGGGGCTTTGAAGCATTTTGAAAAGGCTGTTGTTGAAAATCCTACTTATCCGGATTTGTATTACAGGATGGGGGTTATCTACCATCGTCAGGATAGGAACGATAAAGCAATCGAGATGTTTGAAAGGGCTATTAAACTCAATTCAGGCTATTTTGAAGCAGTGTGTTATTTGGGAATTGTTCTTCACGACGAAGGCAAGCAGGAAGAGGCGGATATACAGTTTCAAAAGGCCCTTGATCTTTCAGCTGACAGAACAACACCTATTAGCAAATTTTTGAGTGAGCATCTTGCCAGTAACAAAACTGAAATTCCCCCTATGTCTTCATTGAAGGGTGCAATCGACGCGAGCCTTGAATTCAATTCAGTGCTTAAAAATGGTGTAGAATTGTTTAATACGGGAAATTTTATTGAAGCGGCAAAGAGTTTTAATATTCTCAAGGAAATGCATCCGGGCTACGCGGATGTACGATTTAAACTGGCGCTTTCATATCTAAGAGGGAATGACTATGGCCTAGCCCGTGCAGAGTTTGAAGAAGCTTTGAAAATTAACCCTGGTTACAGCGAAGCACGGTTTTATCTTGGCATTCTACTATTTGATCAAAAAAAATATCTTCAGGCTCTTCCGCACTTCAAAGAAGCCGTTAAGCAGAATGCCGACTATGCTGATCTACAATCTTATCTCGGCGCTACGTTTCTTTATCTTGGCAGGTATGAGGAAGCCAGAGATATATTAGAAAAGGTTGTCAGCGATGCTCCGGGATTTTCACAGGCCCTTTATTATTATGGCCTTTTACTCTATATGATGGGTGAGAATTCCGAGGCTATAGATGTTCTTAAGAACGGAATGAAAACCGAGGAAAAGTATGGAGCTAATGATATTAATTTGGCTCTTATCCAGCTTAACGAGGGTGATCTTGAAGGCGCAATGGTAACATTAAAAAGCATTCTTAACGCGGGGGTTAAAAGTGCGGATGTATATTACTTTGTAGGAGAAGTTTATCTCAGGACGGAGAGCCTGGAAGAAGCCGAACTCTATTTCCGTAAAGCCCTTGAATTGAATAACAATTATCTAAGGGCAAGGGAAAAGCTTACTTATCTTCTTGTGAGAAAGGGAAAGTATAAAGAAGCTGAGCGTTTCCTTGGTAAAAATAGCGAGGGATTCGCGGATATTTATAAAATTATGGGAGATATCCAGTACTATCAGAAGAACTTTGAAAAAGCGGAAGAATATTACAGGAAAAGCCTGGAAGTAAACTCTGAATATACTGATGTTCTGCTTTCTCTCGCTATAGTGTTGAGAAACAAAGGCGAGAGCGATGAGGCTCAAGTATTTATAAAAAGGCTTCTTGAAATCCAACCTGAGAACCTGGCCGCGAGAAATCTTCTCGGAGAGGGCCCCTTAAATATTGAAGAGATATAACGATTTGAGGAACTCTTGTCTCCAAATCCGGTGAAAAATAAGATAAATAGCAAAATGTGTGGGGAAAGATATATCGTAAATTTTCAAAAGCCTGCCAGAATGGCAAATAATGTTTTTGTCGGTTATCCCTCTTCCTATAGAGAGGGTATGTCAAACCTTGGATTTCATTTTGTCTTCGGCGAATTGAAATCAAGGGAGTTGATGAGAGTTGAGCGCTTTTTTACCGATACTTCGCCGCTGACTTTTGAATCGGGATTAAAGATTTCATCCGCTATTGCTCTGTTTTTTTCTTTTTCTTTTGAAGAAGACTATTTGAATCTTGTCAGGATATTAATAGATTCCGGGATAGAACCAAGCAGAGAAGAAAGGGGATGCCGGCCAATAATAGTTGTTGGGGGGCCGGCAGTTAGCGCCAATCCAGTTCCAATGTCTCAGGTGGCTGATATTATTTCCATTGGCGAGGGAGAGGAAACTGTAGCTAAGATAGCGGCTTTTGTGGAGGAATATAATGGAGGGGGAAGGGGTGAAATTCTTGAAAAGCTATCCGGTGTCGACGGCATATTTATTTCCGGGCAACCTGGGAAAGGGGTTGTTTTTGCTCATCCGGAAATAATTTCTAAACTTCCGATGTCTATACTTCTTTCCGGAAAAACTGTGTTTTCAGATATGCTCCTTATGGAGATAAGCAGAGGATGCCCGGGGAGGTGCTGTTTCTGTCTGGCATCGGCGATCTACCGTCCCCTAAGAATACAGCCGTATGACTCGATAATGGAAACTCTGGAGGAAATTCCCCGATTTGTGAATAAAATCGGTCTGGTAAGTACATCGGTGACCTCACATCCTGATTTCAGCAGGATTGTAGAGGAGTTAATTAAGCGCAAAATCAAGACGTCATTCAGCTCATTAAGGGCGGAAGATATAGATAATGAGAAGGCCCTTCAGATAGGAAGAACGGGAACGAGAAGTGTGGCATTGGCTCCTGAAACCGGTAGTGAAGCAATGAGGTTTATCTTGGGAAAGAAGGTGCCCGATGACGCTTATTTTAATGCCGCCAATCTTCTTGCCTTACAAGGTATAAAGAGATTTACTATTTATTTGCTTTCCGGATATCCGGGTGAAACAGAACAAGTAATAAATGAAACAAGGTTGTTTATGGAGAAATTCAAGAAGGCGGTCAGAAGAGGTATTGTGTCTGTACATATAAATATTGTTATTCCGAAACCGTGGACCCCACTTCAGTTTTACGCTATGCCGGAACGGAAGAGTCTGGAAAGGAAATTAAAGGAATTAGCAGGAGCCTGCGAAGGTCCCAGCCGAAATATAAGAATTAAATCGGTGAGGAGTTCGTTAAGGCAGGCGATTTTGTCCCTAGGGAGCGACGATGTCGGCAAGGCTGTGATTGAATACGGTAAGGGGAGAATATCATGGAACAAAGCCCTCGCGCACAATGATATTGATCCGGGATTTATACATGATAAAGGGCGTGTTTCCCAAGTGTTACCCTGGGAGTTTATTTCAGGATCCATAAACCGGCAGTATCTTTTAAGGAGATATAACGATCTGATGAATAAAACTGGTACAGGGGAGACAATTAGATAGGGCATATTCATAAAGCCCCGTTGTACGCCGTCTAAAGGTAATTTCATATCTAATAAATTTCAATCTTGTAACTTCCGTTTAATTGTGGTAGAACTGTTTTAGTATAGGGCAGGTACAAAACAACGATCAATTTGACATTCGGATTAATAACCGCTGTATGAATGCCTGCAGAATCGAGTAAGGCGGTTTACAAAGGGGGCGGAATAATGGAAGAGACAAAAATAAATATGCCGTTACTTGGGGATGATTTTCCTGAGCTGAAGGTGCAAACAACACACGGGAGAATGAATATTCCCGCAGACTATAAAGGCAACTGGTTTGTGCTGTTTAGCCATCCAGCTGATTTTACGCCTGTTTGCACAACAGAATTTGTGGCCTTTCAAAAACGATATGAGCAATTTAAAGAGCTGGATTGCAAATTGATTGGAATGTCGATAGATCAAGTATTCTCTCATATCAAATGGGTCCAATGGATAAAATCAGAACTGGATATAGAAATTGAATTTCCAATCATAGCGGCAAATGATGCTATTGCCATGAAGCTTGGGATGCTGCATCCGGGGAAAGGAACAAACACCGTTAGGGCTGTATTTATAGTCGATCCGGAGAGTAAAGTTCGTTTGATAATGTACTATCCACAGGAAGTTGGCCGAAATATGGATGAAATCGTCCGTGCGGTTAAGGCACTTCAAATCTCAGATAAACAAGGTGCTGTAGCGGCGGGATGGCCAAATAATGAATTAATCGGCGATAGAATTATTGTTCCCCCGGCAAGCAACGAAAAAGATGCCGAGAAGCGTTTACAGGAATATGACTGCTATGATTGGTGGTTTTGCCACAAACCACTAGAAAAGTAGGTCTAACACTAGGTTGTGGCGGTGCCGTCGCAGCTGGAACGTATAGTTAGGCTTAGAGAGCGATGCTATACGGTCTTTATCTTACTATACAGGTTTGTATAGTATATGTTAGGCGGTGAATACATGACACGTATTTTACTCGCAGTCGTTTTAATGATGCTGATAGGGGTCGGTTGTCTTGAGGATCGCCCGGAATCCGTTTCGGATGTCGGAACGGTAGTGTTTCTGTCGTTCGAGGGTGGGTTCTTTGGAATTGTCGACGCTCACGAAAGGCGCTGGGACCCTTCAAACCTGTCCGATGAGTTTCAGGTTGATAGCCTCCGAGTTCATTTCCAGGGGATTGTCACGGATCGTCCAAGTTTTCACATGTGGGGTCGAACCATCGAGTTGACAGCGGTGAGACGACTGAAATAGGGTGGCAGCCGGCATGGATTGGGTCGCGCTTCGCACGATGGCTAAATGGTTATGTAAGGAGCGAGACCGCCTAACTTGCCGCTGATGCAGACGGCGCCCGGCAGCGGTGAGGTAGAGTGAAGGATTGAGAGGGCGTCGCAGCAGAACGGCAGCCCCGTTAGGCGAATCAAAAATAATTTTGAGATTAGTTAGACACTGATTTTATGGAAGGCAAAATGCGTAAAGCTGTATTTATGATTCCAATGGTATTACTTGTCATGGGA
>JAGHBT010000264.1 GCA_021160845.1 bacterium
GTTATAAATTTATCCATAATATTTTCCTCGGGCAGCTTCCTAAAAAATATGAGAATTTAAAGAAAGCCCCTTTTACTATGAAGCTTCCGATAGTAATTCTATCAAGTATAATTGTTTTGTTCGGTATATTACCCGGTATACCTTTAAAGGTTATTAATTCGATTGATACCGGGTTTGGACTTAAGGCTTTGGACATAAGTATTTGGGGGGTTAATTCGAATACGGGAACTTTGAATATTATCAATATTTTTGCTGCTGTTTTAGCGATTTTTATAATAGTCTGGTTAATTTTTAAGGCAGGGCGTAAATCTATACCTGTAAGTCAGGATGATAATTATGCTGCCGGCACAATTGTACCTGAGGGGAAATACAATTACACGGTTGATTTTTATAATCCGTTAACCAAGATGATATCTCCTTATTTTAAGGACGTTATAGATGTTTTTTACGTCAAGCTTGCGCGTGGAGTGCAAAATCTGTGCGGTGTGGTACGTCGTATCTATACGGGTGAAGTTGGATTTTATGTGATGTATATCATCCTGTTTTTGGCGGCGGTAATCTTTGCTCAAATAAAATGGAGTATATGGTGATTGTACTTGAAATGCTCATATTAGTAATATTGGCGCTCGCAATAGGAGTGTTCTTCCTTGGATTATCAAGAAAGATTATGTCAAGGATTCACTGGCGATACGGTCCCCCTATTACACAACCGATTATAGATATAATAAAACTTTTTAACCAGGACAGTGTAAGCCATGGATCACTATTCAATTTTGGAATAATTCTTTCTTTAGCCGGGTCTATTGTAATGGTGTTTTTCCTTCCAATGGGCGCAATGTGTCCGATGAGCAGTTCCGGAGGGATGTTGGTAATCCTTTATATTATGCTTTTGGGGCCATTGGGCTTGGCGTTAAGCGGTGGGGAAGCGGCTAATCCAAATATAAGCATCGGGATTTCAAGAAAGTTTATTCTGGCATTAAGTTACGAGGTTCCTTTATTACTCATATTTTTGGCGGTTATGACACATTACGGCACTATTTCCATAGTTGAAATAGTAAAAATTCAATCAGCAAACCTCTGGTCTTTCGCTTCCTTACCATTGTTGTTATCGGGGATCGCTTATCTTTTAATACTTCCGGCGCTTTTGGGTGAAAGGCCTTTTGAACTTATTAAAGCACCCCAGGAGATTTCCTCCGGCCCTATGGCCGAGTATGGGGGGAAGTTCCTGGCCCTTGCTACTCTACAGCATGCTTTTCACACCTTTGTTGGTATATCTCTTTTTGTTAATTTGTTTTTGGGAGGAGCTTCCAACCCTGGATATTTCTTTCTGAAAATGCTTGTTGTGTTTATCTTATTGATTTTTGTAAATGCTGTGTTTCCACGCTTCAGGATAGATCAAGCAATTAAGTATTTATGGAAATGGCCTACACTGCTTGCATTTATTGGGCTTATTATAGTTGTAATAGTAGACTGAGAATGATGGATTTGAGGTAATGAATGGATAGGAATCAACTTACAAAATGGATAAAATCTCCTGGTAATATGGGGCATAAATATTCGCTGGATGTGGTTTATTTCTGTACAGGGTGTGGGATTATTGAGATTCCTCCTTCTATAACGGCGAGATGGGACGCGGAGAGGTTTGGCGTAAAACCGGTTGCTACTCCAAGACAGGCTAATTTATTTTTGATTACCGGATATGTTTCAGTAAAGACATTGAAGGCGGTTATTCGCACGTATGAACAGATGCAGGAGCCGAAATTTGCTGTAGGGTTTGGTTCCTGTCCTATAAATGGAGGGATGTATTGGGATTCCTATAATACTGTGAATCATTTGGACAAATATATTCCTATAGATGGATGGATTGCCGGATGTATGCCGAGGCCTGAAGCTATATTTATAGCCGTAACCCACTTATGGACACTGATTGATAAGGAAATAGCGGATGGATATAAAAGGTACAGGGATAAATATAAATATTACCGTGCGAATCAAGAAAAAGTTCTTGGTGAACTTGAATGGCCACCGCTATTTCCAGAGGATGATAAAAAATGAACCAGGAGCTTAAGAAAAAAATCAATTCATCATTTCCGAGTGCAAAAATAAGCCTCCCGAATGAAAGCAGAGTAGTTATAGAGGTGAACCGGGATGCAATCATCTCCGTGTTAAGTTTCCTCAAGAATATGGGCTATGAACATCTGTCTATGGTTTCATGTGTGGATTGGATAAAGGAAGATGAATTTGAGCTGATTTATTTTCTCAATGCGTATATGGAAAATGATGAAGAATATGGTGAAATAGAAAAATCGACTATCCTGTTGAAAACAATGATTTCCAGGAAAGAAGCGAAGTACATCACGGCAATAGGTATTTTTGCCAGCGCTGAACCCTATGAGCGAGAAATACATGAACTCTTTGGGATATATTTTGAGGGGCATCCGAGACTGACACATCTTTTGCTCGAAAGGGATTATGAAATACCCCCCTTTAGAAAAGATTTCGACACAAGAAAATATGTAAAGGAATTCTATGAAGAAATACCCTTTGTTGAAGATAGAGAAGAAGGGAAGGAATGAGAGAGCTTGAGCTTTATTTTGGTCCACAGCACCTTGGAATGGTTGGAAACTTCAGCATCACTTTGAATGTCGAGGGTGATCGTATTATAAAAGCTGCTTCCAATCCGGGGTATTTGCATCGCGGATTTGAGAAACTTATGGAATATAGGACGTGGATTCAGAATTTCACTTTAGTATGCAGGATAAATGTTATTGAGCCTGATAGTATGGAATTGATGTATTCGATGGCGGTTGAAGATCTGGCCGGTATAGAGGTGCCGGAAAGGGCGGAGTATATAAGGAGTATTTATCTTGAACTTGCGCGTATTGGATCTCACTTATTCGGATTATGGGCTTATGCAAATATGTTAGGGTTTGATACTGTAGCCAATTGGGCTATGTATCACAGGGATCTGATCCTGGACCTTTTCGAAGAAATTACGGGAGCCAGAGTTTATCATATGTATATATGGCCGGGTGGTGTAAGAAGAGATTTCCCAAAAGGCTTAAAAGGCAGAATTGTTAAAACACTTCATAAGATAGGGTCGGGTGTGCCTGATTATGACGATACCTTTTTTAATAGTCGGCTGTTTTACGACAGGGCAAAGAATGTGGGAACGGTAACCCGCAAACAGGCCCTGGAAATGGGGGCAGTTGGACAAGTCCTAAGAGCGACAGGGATGAAATACGATATTAGAAAGATCGAGCCTTATGCCGCCTATGATAAAGTGGACTGGGCGATTCCCACAAGAGAAGACGGCGATGCCTATTCGCGGATATGGGTTGTACGCGATGAAATGATTGAAAGCGTTCACATGATATTCAAGCTGCTCGATGATATGCCCGATGGAAGTGTTTATAATAGGATTCCTAATCCGTTCAAGTGGAAAGTACCCGCAGGAGAAACATACGTAAGGTGTGAATCTTCCAGGGGGGAACTGGGACTTTACATGGCCAGCAATGGCGGAGATAAACCCTATCGAGTCCATTTTAATACTCCTTCTTATTCCCATGGATTGACTATATTAGAAGAAGTATTAAAGGGTGAAAGTATAGCAGATGTGGGCAATATAATGATGAGTTTATACATAGTAGCTCCGGAAATTGACAGATAGAATGTATTGGTAAACGGGAGAAGAAGATGGGTAAGCCAAGTATATTTACTCCATTTAAAGCTGTAAAATTTCTTTTTAAGAAGCCGAAAACTTTAAGGTATCCCTTTGAACTTAAAGAGCCGGCGGCTCATTATAGAGGTTTCCATTTGAACGACTGGGATAAGTGTACGGGATGTGGGAATTGCAGTGATATTTGTCCCAATGATGCTATCACTATGATTGAAATCCCCGAAATAGAGCCGGAGCTAGGTAAGAAAAACGAAAGGCCTCAGATTGATTATGGCAGATGCTGTTTCTGCGGCTTATGCGTTGATGTTTGTCCCCCGGGTTCACTGCGCCTTTCCAGAGACTATCTTCATATTCATTTTGATACGGATACATTTGTCTCCCTGCCGAAAGATGATAAAGCAGATAAGGAAAATTTTGTTCCTGCGGAGGAATATTCAGTTTTAAAAGCGAGTCTTAGTCATCGCAAGCA
>JAGHBT010000283.1 GCA_021160845.1 bacterium
ACCCTGATCCCTGTAATATTCAGCTATCGTTATTCCGGTGTAGATTGAAGCCTCCCGGGCAGCCACAGGCATATTTGAAGTATTCGCTATCAGTATCGTTCTCTCCATAATAGGCCGCTTGGTCCTCGGGTCAATCAGCTTGGGAAATTCCTGAAGGACATCAGTCATCTCGTTGCCGCGTTCTCCACACCCAATATATACAATAATATCGGCGTCGCTCCATTTTGACAAAGCGTGCTGAATCATCGTTTTGCCCGTTCCAAACCCCCCGGGAATCACAACTGTTCCCCCCTTTGCAACCGGGAATAGAGTATCAATAACTCTTTGTCCGGTAATAAGCGGGACAGAAAGCTCCAGTTTTTTCTTCAATGGACGAGGCTGCCGTACGGGCCAGTGATGATTAAAATTAATCTCCTTTATCTCACCCTCGGGGCTCTCCACCTTAAGAACGACCTCCGTTACATTGTACTCCCCAGGTTCCGCGACCCACGCAGCCTTCCCTTTAATCCCTGGGGGAACAAGAATTCTGTGTTCGATCAGCACAGTTTCCTGAATCTTCCCTATTATCTCCCCTCCACTCACTTCGGTTCCAACTTCAATTACAGGCTCAAATTTCCATTTCTTTTCATGATTGAGGGATGAAGCATGAATCCCTTTCTGAATATACTGATCAGAACTGTCCCGAATAACCTCCAGCGGCCTCTGAATACCGTCATAAATTGTCCCTATCAACCCCGGTCCAAGTTCAACAGAAAGGGGGACGCCGAAACTGTAAATATCCGCGCCGGGTACAAGCCCCGTCGTATCTTCATATACCTGTATTATGGCTCTTTCACCCCGCAGTTTGACAATTTCCCCAACCAGATGGTTCTCTCCAACCTCGACTAAATCCAGCATTTTCGCGCTTTTTACATTTCTAGCCTGAACTACAGGACCTATAACTCTTTCCACATTCCCTATTATCTCAAGCACTGCCGGATTCCTCGCTTCCTTCCAAACGGAAAATCTCCTCAAATATCAGATTTCTGATATCATCCCGCAATCTGTATATCCTTGCTTCGAACCTATTATCATAGACCACATTCCCCCCTGGCACGCCGACTTTTACCCCCCCCATAGACCCTTTTTCAAGTTCCTTTATTTCAATATTTTCTACCTCACTATTGAGCTTACTGCGAATAGCTGGGATAATTTCTTTTTCGACAAGATCAAAATCCCTTCTGTCAACAAAAACAGAAAAGGATTTTCCATCTAAAGATTCTATAGCTTCAATTATCAGATTCTTTAAGATATCGGGATAGCCACTCTCGGTTCTGATATTTTTAAGAGCTGTTTTCACTTTTTCCATTACACTGTTTATAACATCTTCTCGAATTTTCAGTTTTTCTCTTTTTATCTCTATTTGAACACCGCTGAGCTCCCTTTTCCGCTCAGCGAACCCCTTCTCCTCAGCTTTGGCAAGAATCGCTTTTACAACTTTATCCTTTTCTTCTTCCGCTTTCCTGACTATCTCCAAAGCGGTTTTTTCAGCCTTATCCAGAATGGAATTGACCTCTTTCTCGCCATCCTCCCTTATACGGTCGCATATTTCTTTGGCAGATTCATTGTCAACCAAAACCTTTTCTCCCTTTCATTTTTCAATAATAAAATTACACCTTTATTCCAACAGCAGCATTCACCATCTCTCTTATAGAAGCCCTGTCTTCGAGTGTACCCTTCCGGTCAGGAATTTCCATTATCAGAGGAAAATCCCTCCCAAAGGCATATTCTTCAATTTCCTCATGGATAGAAGCGGCAATCCTTTCAGTTATTATGATTATTCCGATATCACTCGATTCAAAGGCAGTTTTCAAGGCCTCGCGGGCCTCGTCAGCTGTCTCCACGATTTCACCCTCCAACCCTACAAGCTTAAACCCCATAACCGTGTTTTCATCCGCAATCACATAAAACCGCATTAAAAATTACCAGCCTTTTCATCAAACAAATATAATCAATTTAAAATCTTTTTTATGTTACCGGCTACAATTTAGTTAAAATCATAATGGAAATAATTAATCCGTAAATGGCAATTCCTTCCGCAAGCCCAACATATATCAGAGCTTTTGCGGCCAGTTCAGGCTTTTCTCCAATTGCTCCAAGCGCGGCTGAACCAACATAGCCAACAGCTATCCCGGCGCCAACACTTCCAACTGCCGTTGAAAATGCCGCGGCGGCGAATCCCCACATAATTATCTTTGCTCTGTTGTCACTATATTCCTCTTTCACAACAACATGCGAATCTTCTTTTGTAGATTGCCCATAAAGCTGCACTGCCGTACTCGTAAGCGTAACAAGAAAAACCAAAGCTACCAGCATGAATACCGACCCGGCTGAAATAGTAATCCACTTCCTCATTCTCTTTCTTCGTAGTGCCTGCAACGACATCACTCGTTTCTCCTTTCATTTTTACTGATCGAGGTTATCTTCCATACCTATTGGTTTGTAGGCAACTCCGCCAGCAACAAAAAACTTGCTGAAGAATTCGTAGTATTCCAAACGAACAGCCTGGATGGTAACCACCAACCCTTCAAGAGCAATAATTACAGCATTTCCAAAAAGCAGTATCAATGCTGAATAAATAACGCCACCGCTGCTGTCCTTCACCATACTCACAAGGCTGAATACTGCTACAAACAACCCCGCGTGAGCAAGAGAAAAAGCAGCCACACGAATAAATGAAACCGTATTTCCAAGATACCCTGTAACAATCTCCATTATCTCGATAACAGTTTCCATTATATATGTAAAGACTCCCTGTTCAAAACGCTGGTTACGTTTTGTAACAACAGCAATAATCGGCTCCCTAAGAAATATCAATGCTAAAGGAATTCCTATACCCCCGGCAAGAAGCTTAGCAGGTACAGGCCTGCCCGCGAGGAACGCGGAAACCACCGCAATTCCACACCAGTACATTACCGCGCCGATAACACCCGCGTGATCGAAGAAAAGAGCCTTAAAATTCCTTTGGCGGATGGCATTTATACCATTAAGGATTATCCCTCCGCTTATCATAGCGATCCCAAAGTAGATGGCCACTTTAAAGAAATAGATCACATTATACATCGGCTTTCGCCAAAGCCCTTCAATTATCTCTTCTACTCCAAAAACACTACCAAACAAAACTCCAAAGACTATTGACGAAATCCCACAATAGAATGCCAACCTACCAACAAGCATTGCTGAATTTTTCCCGTCACTCTTCTTCCTATTACGAAATCCTGCCAGCCACCCTATCACACAAAGCACGGCTCCATGTCCAACATCCCCGAACATCATACCAAACATAAGCAAAAAACTAATGGCAACAAGAAAGGTTGGATCTATTACCTTGTAATCCGGCATTCCGTAACTTGAAACAAGCATTCCGAAGGGGCGCAAAAAGTTCGGATGTTTAAGCAAAACCGGAACCTTCACCTTTCCTTCCTTTACTCCGGCTACCTCATCAGGAGCGACTATTTCAATAATTGCCTGACCACCGGCCGCTTTCAGGATTTCATTTTTTACTAAGTCTATTCTTAAACTCGGAATCCAGCCAGAGAAGAGATATGTCTTGTTTGTTCTTTTCATATATCCCTTCGCCTTAACAAAAAGCTCTCCAACGCGCAGCAATTGATAGTACCTTGTGATTAATGAAGCATTCTTCTGTTTAATATCATCCAGTTTTAACACGACCTGATTTATTTCCCCTTCGATCATTCCTATCTTCTCTCGTACCCCTCCCTCCATCGCCTCTTTACCTGCATTTACATCCCTGTCAGAAGGTATTTTAATCTCTTCAAAAGCCGCTTCACGAAGAATCCGTTTTAGTTTGAGTCTGTCCTTCTTCAAACCGATAAGGAGAATTACATCCTCGTTCCCCCTTCTTTCAAGGATTAAAACAACCGCGGCGAGAGGAACTGTTTTTTCATTTACATACTCCATATTGTTGTGGCGGACACGCCCGTACCGAACCACAAGGAATCGGTACTTCTCCTCATGTGACATTATTCCCAACTCCAGGAGAGGAGCAGATTCGCTGAAAATGCCGCGAAGCTGTTTAAGGCGAACAAAAAGCTCCTTGCGGTTGTTTACAAGTTCTTCCGTCTCGGATTCAAGTAATCCAACCTTAGCGGTTATTCCTTCAAGATCATGTTCAGTAAATTTATTAATGGATTCATCGTCGGTGACTCTGGGAATTTCCTTTATCTCAAGTTCCTTCATCAATACTGAAATGCGATCTCTAAGACCTTCTATTTCTCTTCCAATTTCTTCGGCATTGCTGTCCTTCATTTTTCTTGTCCAGGGCACCTCTTCATCCAGCCGTACAAGATGCAGAATACCTAGCTGTGTAACAGCTTTTGTCACTTCATCGAGCTTGGACTCGAAAACAACAACATTTATCTGATGCATTTCTTGCGGTGTAAACATCCCATCACCTTAAAATAAAACCCTTAACTGTTTTTCAATATCTTCCCTATTCATCCCCAGAACCTTACCATTCAATATAGTGATAAGATTGCGTACTTCAGCGCGTTTAAGTATCAGATAAGCCAGAGTCGTCCCGATTGTAAAGGGAAATCCTCCAAGCGCTTTCCTCGCTTCACTGACAAGATAATTCCAAAGAATTATTTCGAGAATATACAGCTTCCCACCCTGCGTGTTCCCTGGAAAGAACCCGGAGAGTTTTCCAAGAAACTGGTCAAGGGCGACAGACAGCGAATCTTCTATCGACTCGGATTGAAATACCTTGATTAATTTCGAACGATTAAGTGAATGGCCCCCCGGAATATTATAATCAAGCAGGTCAGCAACCGGAATATCGTAATAGAATTTCAGGCGCATCAACCAACCTATATTCTTTTGGTCTATCTCAATACCGATCAGCCGGTTAGCTATCTGCTTATCACGTCTGTCCAGTTTCTCCACTTTATCTTTCAATCTATTGTAGTAATCAATTTCCAGAGAGGTCTCTATGGAAAAAAGCGCTTTTTTCTCTTTATAATCATCAAGAGCCGCTAAAGCCGGTGTAATATACGGAGTTCCCGCAAGAAGCGACAGTGCGTCCTCCATCGTGGGAGCCTCTTTCAGCTCCCGGTACGGGATTGAATTTGGAAGTTTTACATCTGTTATATATTCAAGATTATCATCACAATCGGTCCCGTTACGAATTCTAAGAACAGTTTTTATATTCTCAATTTCGTATTTTTCCAGGAAATGAGAAACAAGCTCCCTAACTTCACCCTTTAGATCTTTAAGAAGTTCACTATGCCATACTATTTCCTTCTCCAACAATAGTTTTTCGGCAATCCTCGGATCAATTGCTATCTCGGGACGGGAAAAAACACCTTCATAGACAGTGCCCGATAACGCGCTATAAAATTCCCCTATTTCTCGTGTTTCGGCAAGACGCCCAATAAGCTTGTCGGGTAAAAGACTGCTAAGCCTTGCCCTTACCTTCGCGTTCACAAGAGAATATCTACTAATTGGTTTAAAAACCATCTTAAAAGAATATTTCCCCACACCAGTGAAAACCTAAAGAAAGAATCGTTAGATCTTTCCGCTTGTCACCATTTTTACTATATGCGCTGTTGTCTTTTCGATTTCCTTAGCTTTACTCAAGATAAGATCAGAACTGTTATTCTTAACCCCTTCAACCTGTCTCGATCTTTCCTCGCTTGCCTCTTGTTTCAGTTTTTCAATAATCTTCTGCGATCTGGCGACAGCGTCCCGTTTAGCTTCTTCTACTATATCCCGACTCTTCTTCTCCGCTTCCCTGACAATCTGTTGAGAACGTTCATGAGCTTCATCCACATCTTTACTCAGTTCACGCTCGGTTTCCATTATCCTTTTTACAATCTCTTTCAAGATAAACTACCTCTTGGAGACTATTGATAAAAGATCAACTAATTTAATGCGTGGATTATAAAACATATCGCAAGTTGGTGTCAACCCACTAATCTGCTAATAGAGAAATGCCCTACTTATTACTCTACTTTCAATACATCTTTGAATGCCTTCACAAAAGCATCCTTTGGTAGCGCACCCACCGACATTTGCGGTTGCCCATCTTTGGGGCAGAATAATACGGAGGGAATACTGCGAATTCCAAACGCGGCCGCGAGCTCCTGCTGGTCTTGAGTATCCACTTGATATATATTAAGTTTCCCTTCATATTTTTTCGAAAGTTCTTCTAATATTGGAGCTACCATTTTGCATGGTTGACACCAATCCGCATAAAAATCTATCACACAGGGAAGCTCACCTTCAAACTTCCATTCCTCATTCTCCCCATAATTAAAAACCTTTTTCTGAAATGTCTCTTTTGTCAGATGTTCCATTTTATCCTCCTTTGTTCTTTTATCGATTCTATTTATGAAGTAATAGACAATATAATCATATATCTTATCACCGCAAATATTAATTTAATAACTAAAATATCCCC
>JAGHBT010000320.1 GCA_021160845.1 bacterium
ATGGATGAGTTTGCCGAATGGTAGTAGCATAGACAATGTCTTCTTTCGGGTTTAATAAATTTGACGGGAATTCTTTCTTTAGGAAGTATGTTTGCTCTTTAAAGGCAAAAGAATAAGTAAACAAAATGATACAAGAAGCAGCGGACATAATAAAAAAGGCGAACAGAGTTACAGCCTTTACCGGAGCGGGCATTTCCGTTGAAAGTGGAATTCCTCCCTTTAGGGGTGAAAACGGGTTGTGGAGTAAATATGATCCGGGTTTTCTCGATATCAGTTACTTTCATTCGAATCCATTGGAATCGTGGAAATTGATCAAGGAAATATTTTACGATTTTTTCGGAAAAGCAACCCCGAACAAAGCGCATTACGGGCTTGCTGAAATGGAGAAGGCGGGGTTCCTGGATGCCATAATCACGCAGAACATCGATAATCTGCACCAAAAAAGCGGAAGCAGGAAAATTTTCGAATTTCATGGTGATTCCCGGGATCTTGTCTGTGTAAGTTGTGGTAAAAAATATCCTGTAACTGAAATTGGACTGGATAATTTGCCTCCTGAATGCACGAACTGCGGAGGTGTGCTTAAACCGGATTTTATCTTTTTCGGCGAGCAAATACCTGAACCTGCGAGAACCAATTCCTTCAGAGAGGCGGAGATATCGGATCTTTTTATCCTTATTGGAACTACCGGAGAGGTTACGCCCGCGTCCGAGATCCCCTTTATCGCGAAAGAAAATGGCGCAAAAATTATAGAGATAAATATTGCAAAATCAAGTTATACGGACAGGATTACAAACATTTTTCTTCAGGGGAAGGCAACTGAAATGATAAGCGGCCTGGTTAAGGAGTTGCGAGAATACTGAATCATTATAAATTAGAAAGTAGTTAATTGTTGTAAATTTTATAAATCAGTCAGAAAAAGGAAGGAGACTGAAAATGAAAATAGCGTTAACAGCAAAGGGAACTGAATGGAACTCGCCGATAGATGCCCGTTTTGGAAGAACGGAATATTTTGTCATCTATGATGAGGAAAAAGATGAATTAAATGCGGTTGATAATACTTCTGTTATAAATGAGGCTCATGGCGCCGGCCCTAGAACATCACAAAAACTCTTCGAAGAAGAAGCAAATGTACTCATTACCGGCAATGGGCCTGGTGGTAACGCGGCAGCTGTCCTTAAAGAAGCAGGGATAGAAGTCTATGTTGGCGCCGGAGGCATGAGTGTAAAAGAAGCCTATGACGCTTATAAAAAAGGCGATTTGAAAATGTTCTAACGGTGTTTATTCAACAATTCACCTTGATCCATTAAACCCGGGCGTAAATGGGAATCCGCCGTGGGCAATCACAATTTCTATTTAGAAATTGGGCAAATTGAGAATCCTGTGTCTGTCCTATGAATAGTGGGAAAAAGGCATTCGTTATGCACAATCAAGCATAACGGTTGACTTCTGCTTCTGCTATGCTATCTTCATGAAAATACTTGTTGGCGCTGCTATTTTTATGAGATCTAAAATGTACAGAAGAGGGGAGTAAATAGAGATTGAATAAAATAGTTTCTATTATGGTTGTGTTGTTTTTGGTTTTTCAGTTTGCTTCCTGTTCCGGACGGGATAATGAGGTCGTTCAAAAGCGGCTTATTGTGTTTCACGCCGGGAGTCTGTCTGTTCCTTTTGCTGAGATCGTGAAAGGCTTTGAACATGAGAATCCGGAGGTAAAAGTTCAGATGGAGGCGGCTGGAAGCAGAACCTGCGCGCGCAAAATTTCAGAACTTGGGAAAAAATGTGATGTGATTGCTTCGGCGGATTATGCTGTTATTGACGCGCTTCTTATCCCTGATTTTGCGAGTTGGAATATTAAATTTGCCGCGAACGAAATGACAATAACATTTACCGACGAATCCGAGAAAGCGGATATTATCAATCAGAGTAACTGGTATAATTTACTTCTAAGGAATGATGTTTCTTTCGGGCGTTCGGATCCGAACGCGGACCCGTGTGGGTACAGGACTGTTCTTACGATGAAACTTGCCGAGAAGTATTACGGGAAAGAAGGGATCAGCGGAAGGCTTTTAAATAAAGACAGAAGATTTATAAGACCCAAGGAAACAGATCTCTTGGGTCTTCTCGAAGCCGGAGCGATTGATTATGTGTTTATATACCGTTCTGTAGCCAGGCAGCATAATCTAAAATTTCTTATATTGCCCGATGAGATAAATCTAAAGGATTCGCGGTACACGAAGCGTTATGCTTCTGTTTCCGTTAAGATTTCCGGGAAAAAACCGGGAGAGTTTATTGAGAGAAAGGGCGCTCCAATGATCTACGGTGTGACAATCCCCAAAAACGCTCCTTCGCCGGAGATCGCGATTGAATTTGTAAAATATTTACTTGAAGAATCAAAGGGACAAAAGGTGATGAGAGATAACGGTCAACCGTCTGTAGTCCCCGCGCCAACCGGAAAGTACGAAAATATTCCAATGGAACTCAAGAGATTTGTTCTACCGGAGGAAAGGGTTGTGGTAGAAGAATGACAAGAAGGATTGAACCTGCCTATCTGATCTTTTCACTTCTTGGCGGTGTTGTACTTCTCTTTATAGTTGCCCCGCTTATCGGGATTTTTGTTGATACATCCGCGGACAGTTTTCTTGAAACCATGCGGGATAGCGAGGTTTCCGGCAGTATATGGCTTACGTTGTTTGCTTCGATGGGCGCCACCCTTATATGTGCTACCGCCTCGATACCCTTTGCGTATATTCTGGCCCGAAAGGATTTTCCGTTTAAAGGTTTTGTGAACGGAATAATTGATCTGCCGATAGTTATTCCTCATTCGGCCGCAGGAATTGCTCTTCTCGGGGTTCTTTCGGGTGGAAGTCTCTTTGGGGGGGCTGTAGAAAAACTTGGAATAGAATTTGTTGGCAGCACCGCCGGTATTATGGCGGCGATGGCTTTTGTGAGTATCCCTTTTC
>JAGHBT010000136.1 GCA_021160845.1 bacterium
ATTAAATAACGCCGTAGCCCCGCTCTTTACAGCTTCCTTGTAATTCATGACATCTGTTTCTATATCCAGAGACTCCCTTATCCACCCATTAATCCTGTTTTCAATTTCCCTCTTCTGATCGGGGAAAATCGGCTCAAAATGGTTAAAATCAAATCTAAGTCTGTCATTCGAAACAAAAGATCCGGCCTGCGCTATGTGCTCGCCCAATATCTCCTTTAAAGCTGCTTGAAGGAGATGTGTGGATGTATGATTTGCCTCAGTCGCAATTCTGCGTTCCTTATCAACTTCCAGAAAAGCCGGTGTTTCCGATAAAGTAATTATGTCTATTTTCTCCGTGTCGTCCGCAGGTTCCGCGATGTGAATAATATCATTATTTCTATAGAAAACATCCTTTACTTCGAACAGAGTTCCATCAAAACTTATCCGGCCATTGTCCGCCTCTTGCCCACCGGCCATAGCGTAAAAAGGAGTTTTTTCAAAAACAAACTCATACGCCACTCCCTCTTTCTTATTCCAATTTACCCCTTCTATCGTATCTTTACGAATCTCCCTGAAACTTCTAAGAACAACATGCTCCTCAAGGTTTTGATATCCGGTAAATACCGAGCTCACACCATCTGACACTTTTTTCATGGAAACGCTATCCTGCAAAACAGTAACAAAAGAACTACTTTCCCGCGCTTTCTTTCTCTGTTTCCCCATCGCTTTTTTAAAACCCTTTTCATCAATCTCAATTCCGACAGCGCCGGCAAGAGGCTTCATTAATTCAACGGGAAATCCATAGGTATCATAGAGTGTAAACACATTATCGCCATCCAGATATTTTCCCCCCTTATCCTTAATTTCTTCAATAATCGATAAAAACCGTTCCCTTCCGGAAACAAGTGTCCTAAAAAAAGCCTTTTCCTCTGAATTGATCACCTTTTTGACCTCGGTATATCTGGTGTCAAGCTCAGAGTAATCCTCTTTCATAATTTCAACTACCGGATCCACAATCTTGTAAAGGCAGGGTTTTTCAACACCAAACATATACATTCGGGTTAGAGCTCTTCGTAATATTCGTCTAATTAAATACCCGCGTCCTTCATTGGAAGGATAAATGCCTTCCGCAAGAGCGAAGGTGAGAGCCCTGACATGATCGGCAATCATGTTAACACCCATCGTGTCCTCTCTCCCCTTTATAACATTCCGGGGTAAAATATCGGTAATTCTTCCAACAATCGGCCTAAATAAATCCGTATGGAAATTGTCCTCCACACCCTGCAGTATTGTCGCCGTTCTTTCAAGCCCCAAGCCTGTATCGATGCCGGGTTTTTTAAGCAGCCTGTATTCCCCCGATTTCTCCAGCCAATATTGGGGAAATACAAGATTCCAAAATTCTATATATCTGTCACAATCACATCCTGGAGCGCAATCGGGCCTACCGCATCCATTCTTCTCGCCGGTGTCATAATACAATTCCGAACAGGGTCCACATATTCCAGTTTCACCCACAGGCCCCCAGAAATTGTCGCTTTTTCCCAACCTGAATATTCTGTTTTCAGAAATACCAACCTCGGTATTCCAGATTTTGAAAGCTTCCTCGTCATCCTTAAAAATACTGATAAAGACCTTATCAGATGGAAATTTAAGAATTTCAATCACAAATTCCCACGCCCAGAGAATGGCTTCTTCCTTAAAATAGTTACCAAAGCTGAAATTTCCAAGCATTTCAAAAAATGTATGATGCCGGAGAGTCCTTCCTACATTCTCCAGATCGCCTGCTCTTAGACATTTTTGAACACTTGTCGCCCTATTGTACTCCAACCCGTCAGTGTCGAGATACTTATCCTTAAATTGAACCATACCGGCTGAGGTAAAAAGTAAAGTCGGGTCATTCCTCGGGATCAAAGGAGCGCTTGGAACCACCGTGTGCCCCTTTTTCACAAAGAAATCGAGATATGTCTGTCTGATCTCATGTGCTGATTTTATCTTCATATTCACATCACCCTGTCAGCATTTCATTTCTTGCTAACCTCGCGCAAATACCATTAACCACTTCGGCTCTAAACCCGCGAAGCCGAAGAAATCCGTTAACTTTTCTAATTAACCGTTTTCTTTCCATCTCTGGTGAAAACTTTTTAAGAACGAGGTCGACCGCGATATCCATCTCTTTCCTTTTACTAAAAAATCCATCTATTTCATCTTCAATGATATCTGAATCAATACCAACCGCAAGTAATTTTCGTTTCAGAAAATGTGGACCAGACGGTCGACGCTTCATCCGATAAAGAATAAACTCGGATGCGAATCTGCGATCATCAAGATATCCATACTCTTCCAATATGCCAATAGTATAATTAATTATTTCCTCGTTATCTATACCAACTTTCACAAGAGAATCACGAATTTCCCATTTACTCCTGTCACGCCTGGAAAGAAGGCTCCTCGCGAGTCGCATCGCACCCTCTTTCGCAAATTGCCCCTCCAGCAATTCAATATCTCTATCCTGTAGTAAAAACCCGATTTTTAGGAGATACTCCGTTTTATCGCTTTTTGCTACAAGAAACCTGTTGCCGGAAGAAGTTTCAATTACTCTCAATCCGCCATCTTTACGTGATATACCGACAATCCTTTGATTGTCACTGACTGGTTGTTTGTTCATTTTCCGATTTCGGCCCTTTAGGAGACTCTATTAGGCCATAATGTACTCGAATCTTATTTTCTATTTCATCACGAATATCTGAATTGCCGATCAGGAAAACTCTGGCGTTTTCCTTGCCCTGCCCCAGTCTTGTCTCACCGTAAGAATACCAGCTTCCCATCTTCGTCACAATATCCGATTCAACACCGAGCTCAATCAAATCACTCTCCATACTGATACCCTGATCGAAATGAATCTCAAACTCAGCCTGCCGGAAGGGTGGCGCGACTTTGTTCTTTACAACCTTCACCCTCGTGTTATTTCCGATGATAACATCCCCTTCTTTAATCTTTCCTATACGCCGGATATCCATTCGAATAGTGCTGTAAAATTTGAGGGCATTCCCCCCACTTGTTGTTTCAGGATTTCCAAAAAGAACCCCTATTTTCATCCGTATCTGGTTTGTAAAAATCATGCAGGTCTTGGATTTCGCCACAGCCCCGGCGATCTTGCGAAGCGCCTGGGACATCAAACGCGCTTGAAGTCCAATATGAGAATCGCCCATCTGGCCTTCTATCTCGGCAGACGGAACAAGAGCGGCAACAGAATCAATAACAACTACATCTATCGCCGCGCTACGTATAAGAACCTCCGCGATCTCCAGTGCTTCTTCTCCGGTATCCGGTTGCGATACCAGAAGTTCGTCGACATCTACGCCGATCTTTCTTGTGAAATTAATGTCAAGCGCGTGTTCAGCGTCAATATAAGCGGCTACACCGCCTAAGCGTTGAGCATTAGCAACAATCGAAGTGGCAAGGGTTGTTTTTCCGGAGCCTTCCGGCCCATATATTTCAATTATCCTGCCACGTGGAACTCCACCAACTCCAAGAGCTATGTCCAGAGCCAGGCTTCCTGTGGAAATGCTATTCACCGCCACAACACTCCCATCAGAACCCAGGCGCATAATCGCACCCTTCCCGAATTGTTTCTCAATCTGATTAACGGCAAGGTCTATAACTTTCTCTTTTTTCTCTTTCCCTTTTGCCATATCCTTTTTAATCGATTTTGTCATCTTCACCCTCCCACTTCTTCCTCATGTCTAATAAAAACAATTTATCCAACTTCAATAGCAAAGCCAATACAAATTCTTATACCACTTAAAGACTATTTATTCAATGATAATCAAAAAATTTATAGAGCAAAATCACAAACTTTCTCGTAGGTAGCACCCGAATGCCTCAAGTGGCTCCTGAAAAGGATAATAGAATCCACTTGCTGATTTGCCTCTTCCGGAAGTGAAGGAATTCTCTTCAGGTTTTCTATTAACGGTGGGGACAACCTCTTTTTTATCCTCGCGAGAGTGAGATGAGCGTGGTATGTCCATCTTTCACGCTTAAAACCAAGAGATTCCATTTCTCTATTAAACCCATCCGCCAAACCGGAGAGCTTATCACTTCCTTCGTTGATAGAATAAAAAACTACTTGAGGACTGGAAAGGGAAGGAAAAGCGCCAAAGCTCTCAAGCCGAATTTTAAAGGGAGCCCCGGCTGCCGATACCACGCGCGTTGCCGCCTCTTTTAAATCACCCAGGAGCTTTTCATCAGTTTCACCAAGAAATTTCAGAGTTAGATGATAGTTCCGGGCTGGTATCCAACGCCAGGGAGAATTATAAATCGGCGATTTCTTTATTTCCCTCCATATAAACTCCCCGAGATTCCGCGAAATTTCAACTCCAAAAAACAGCCTCATAATTTTCCTCAAACACCCCTAATATTTATTAATCCGGTATCTTATTTACTTATAAATGGACTCAATCTCTTCTCATAACCTTCAAGGTCAAGCCTTAACAAATCGAGAGCTGAAACAACAGCCTTTTTTCTGATATCTTCTCTGCTTCCGCTAAATTGATATTTCACACAATAAACACCTCGAAGTGAATGAAGACCAATATAGCACAACCCAACATCTTTCCCTGAAACGGACCCTCCCGGCCCAGCTATACCTGTCGTCGATAGTGAATAATTCACCATAGCTTCCGAGGCGGCTCCATCCGCCATTTGGATACAAACCTCGGAACTTACCGCGCCGTATTTTCCTATCACCCCGGCATCCACGCCAAGCCGCCGTATTTTCGCTTTGTTGCTGTAAGTAATAAAACCCTCCATAAACACATCACTGGCGCCTGGGACTGACACAATTGTTGAAGCAAGCAACCCACCGGTAACAGATTCAGCCACAGAAAGAGTTGCTCTCCGCTCTCTCAGAAGATCCAACACAACTTTCTCCAAGCTATCCGCACCGCGTGAATAACAATAACTACCCAATGCCTCACAAGCTGAATCTACATCCTTATTCTTGAAAGAATCGCGAGGTAAGGAAATCGTAACCGCGGGAAAACTTCCCGTTATCAAAATTTTTCTTAGACGGTCACTTTCAAAAATACCGGCGAGTAATTTTTCGACATGATCTATATTCAGAACAGCTACGCGTATTATATAAAATTGCTTAATCGGATCCTCCGGTATAATAACAAAACCGTCTCATTACATAATTCAAAAATCCAGGTTGCCACAAAAACAACATGTCAAATCAGATTAGAATATTTCATTATGACTTTTAGAATTATATAGGAATACAAACCGGCAATAACATCATCCACTACAACACCATATCCTCCCTTAATCCTCTGGGACTTATCAATTGGAAATGGCTTGGCAATATCGAAAATCCTGAAAAGCAGAAAACCGATCAATACTGTTAATGGCGATGGGGCAATAGCGAAAAAAGTGACCTGCATACCAACAAATTCATCTATTACAATCACGGAGGCATCGTGTCCAAAATACCCTTCCATAACTTCCGCAATATATATCGATACCGGTAACATCACAATAAGGGCAATTAAATGAAATATCCATCCGACGGGTGGAATAAAGAGGTAGCACACAGCCCATATCAGAGTAGCAAAAGTAGCCGGAGCAAAGGGGAAAAACCCCGTATAAAAAAACGACCCGAAAAATGTGATGACATGTTTCTTCACAGTGTTCCTTTCTTTTAAGATTAGGAGAATACCCCTGCCCGCGAAATGGGTCAAGGCTTTTTAGCAAATTCAGCCTGCAGAAATGAGAAAAATACCAGCATTTATGGGAGCGTCTCCCTTTTAAATCTCAGGGAGTGTCAGGAAAGGTTACGCAGGACCGATTTCGCAACCGATTTTAAAGTATCAAATACCCCTGTTCCATTGGTCGCTACAGCTTCATAGGATGGATAGGCCCGTGGGTTTAATTCCTGCTGGAGATCATCAACCGAAATTGTATCCGGTAGATCCCTTTTGTTATACTGAATAATGAATGGGATATCTTCAAGTTTCAAATTATACTCCGAAAGATTTTCGTGCAAATTATAAAGACTCTCTATATTCGCATCGTATCGTAAAGCTTGGGAATCAGCCACAAAAACTATCCCGTCGACACCTCTTAATATCAACTTGCGGCTTGCGTCATAATAAACCTGCCCGGGAACTGTATAAAGATGAAACCGCGTCTTAAACCCCTTAACCTTGCCAAGCTCGAGAGGTAAAAAATCAAAGAAAAGGGTGCGATCCATTTCTGTCGCGAGTGTAATCAGTTTCCCTTTTGTGTCTGGGGTAACCTTGTTATATATATATTGAATATTGGTCGTTTTGCCACAGAGGCCTGGGCCATAGTACACAATCTTGACATTTATTTCACGGGATGAATAATTAATAAGCGACAATAGCTTCCCCCTAATCAGAAAACAAGCTGTCTATTTCAAATTCGGCTTCAGCGGCAAATTCTTTCCCGAACTCAGACTCTGTGTATTCTTCATTCTCATACTCGAGTTTCTCATAAAGCCTTCTAATGACTACCTCCAAACCCTCAACGGCTTTTCTTGTTCTCAATCTCACAAGCCCGAGAGTCGTTTTCTTGTCAAAAAGTATAACCAGGATAATCTCATTCTCAACCCTTGAGAGATACATACTTTCATTGCTTCCTTGGTGATATAATGTTGAGAAGTCTTTTTCACCGACAAGCTTGGCCAATTGAGCATTTGCCTCAAAATCGGCGGCGCATAAAGAGGCAAAAGCATAAAGATCAAACTGTGGCTGCTGACCAACACTGGATATCAGCTGACCGGTTTTATCCAGTAATAAAATACTTTTTGAGTTCGAGTTGTTCAGAAGTTCCTCAAGGGTTGTATTTATAGCCCAATAATCCTTCTCGAATACTTTCCAGTTAGCCTTGACCATTGTATTAGTTGCTCCCTAACCAGCCTTTAAATCAACTCTCTTGACTCAATGGCCTTTGAAAGAGTATTGCCATCGATGTATTCAAGTGTACTACCCAGCGGGATTCCCCTGGCCGGTCTTGTAATTTTAATATCACAACCTTTCAACAATTCATGTATATACAAAGCAGTTGTGTCACCTTCTATATTTGGATTAGTCGCTATAATCAATTCTTTAATTCCTTCTCTTTTAACCCTGGCTTTTAACCCTTCCAAGTTCAGATTTTCAGGCCCTACTCCATCCAATGGAGAAAGGACTCCATGTAAAACATGGTAGCGACCCCGGAATCGACCGGTTTTTTCAAGAACGTAAAGGTCGGTCGTCCGTTCAACGACGCAAACGATACTACCTTCTCTTGTAGGATCTTTGCAGATTCCGCAGGTGTCGCTTTCTGCAATATTTCCGCAGATTTTGCAGAATCGAATTTCTTTTTTGGCCCGTAATAATGTTTCGGCAAAACCGTTGACC
>JAGHBT010000027.1 GCA_021160845.1 bacterium
ACCCTGCTATGCATAATATCTCCTATAATTGTAACCCTTTTCCCCCCGAATGTTTTCCATCTCTGTCTCAACGTTAGCATATCAAGCAAAGCCTGAGTGGGATGCTCATGCTGACCATCACCGGCATTGATTATGGAAGCACGTAAAAATTCCGATAAAAATTTGTGGGCACCTGAACTACCATGACGCATAACAACAATATCAACCTTCATCGCTTCGATGTTTTCAGCGGTATCTCTAAGGCTCTCTCCTTTTACAACCGATGAAGTGACCTTCGAAAAATTAATAACATCCGCACTGAGCCTTTTCTCCGCGAGCTCAAAACTCATTTTGGTCCTGGTACTTGGCTCATAAAAGAGATTCGCTATCGTTATTCCCCTCAGAGCAGGGACCTTCTTAATCGCCCGCTCAGAGACTTCCTTGAAATTATCAGCCGTGTCCAGAATCAGCTTAATCTCCTCGGAGGTAAGCTCTTCAAGCCCCAGAAGATTCTTGTGTTTAAACTGCACTTTACCCCCTTACATGGTTTTCAACGGTAGAACTGTCTATTTATTCCGATTTCGAAACGTGTTTGGAGTTCCTTTCTCCAACGCCGTCGGCGTTTTTATTTTTTAATATTTGAAACAGTGTTTCTCTTTTTCCCACCGGTTTTTTTATGTTTGGAATTTACCTTTGCTCTTTTTTTTCTGTTTTTAGAATCACTCTTTGTGTTTTTCCCTTCATTGACTTTGCCATTCTTTCTTTCATAATCTCCATCGTCGGAATCAATTTCATTCAAAACAACCTTTTCCTCTTCATCAGTTTCCTTAAGAAATACCCTAACTACCTCATGACTTGAGGTGGGTACGTTTTTCCCTACAGAATCCGCGCGTATTGGAAATTCACGGTGCCCCCTATCGACAAGAACGGCAAGTCTGATCACCTTTGGCCTTCCAAAATCGATAAGTTCATCCAGAGCCGCTCTGACAGTCCGCCCTGTAAACAAGACATCATCAATAAGCACAACCACACTTTCATGGATATCTACGCTAATATCGGTTGGGCCGACTAACGGATTTGAAGCAATCATCTGTACATCATCCCTGTACAAAGTAATATCAAGAGCCCCTACAGGCACCTCTGTTCCCTCAAATTCATAGATAAAGCGGGCTATTCGCTTAGCGAGAGGCACTCCGCGTTTCCTTATTCCGACCAGAACAAGATTTTTAACACCTCTGTTGCTCTCAACAATCTCATGAGCGATTCTCATAAGGGTACGCCGAATCTGGACACTATCCATTACAATCGATTCCCTTAGAACCTTCAAAAGCAAAACCTCCTTAAGCCCGGCAATTTAAACCAAACAAATGTATATCAAGCAGATCGGACAACAATCTATTTGTCTTGTATCCGGGCAAAAAAAATCCTCCCGTCCCGGGAGGCATTACATTTCTTCCACCCTTGCCGGCCTCCCGGACCGGATTAAAAGGATATTAAAAACATATTAACCTGATAGAAAAAATATTACAAGCTTTTTTTAATTATTAAAATTAATAGGTAAAAACAATCCATTATGCCGGAGTTTTATTTCCCTGCCACAACCCCCTTTTTTCTATTAGAAATTACACTGAGTTGGGAAACAATCATACCGGCAAACATAAGAATACACCCAAAAATCCCTCGGGCGGAAAGGCCCTCGCCTATTATCAGCCAGCCCCCAACAACCGCGAAAACCGCCTCAAAACTCATGATAATTGAAGCATGAGCGGCTGGGGTATACCGCTGGGCTAAAATCTGAAATGTATAGGCAATACCGACCGAGAAAACCCCTCCGTAAATAATCGGTACAGCCGCTGAATACAGGGCGGAAAGACTTATTTCTTCCACAAAAATAGAAACGACAAGACTTAAAAAAGAACACACCGCGCACTGAATTAGCGCCAAAACCAGAGGGTCGATTCTCTTTGAAAAGGAACCGATCAGAAGAACATGCCCTGCCCAGAAAAAGGCGCCGACAAACACCAACAGATCCCCTATCACCAGTGTAAGGCCTCCTGTTATAGACAAAAAATAGAGCCCGACAATTGCCAGCATAACTCCGTACCATGTCCCCAAATGAATGTGCCGCTTCCAGAAAAGTCCCGCGAGAGGAACGATAACAACATATAAACCGGTTATAAATCCTGCCTTACCCGCCGTTGTATAAACAATCCCAACTTGCTGAAGAGAAGACGCGATAAAAAGGATCAATCCCGTGAGGAGCCCACCGATCAAAACACCCCTTCGACTCGAAGTCTGTGAGGTATGAGCCTTCTTTTTTCTCATAAAAACAAATGGAATAAGAACAAATACCGCGAGGGCGAAGCGCACACCGTTAAATGTAAACGGCCCCACATATTTCATCCCGACGCGCTGAGCAACAAAGGCAACCCCCCAAATTGCCGCAGTAATAAAAAGTAAACCGTCAGATTGTAATATCTTGTTTTTCATTTAATCTCATCTCAAAAAAGCGACATCCTCCGGAAACTAACAAACAGATTAATACCGCCTGCATCTAACAATAATATTCCTTCCTACCAGGATGAAAACTAATTTGCGGCTTCACTGCATGAAAACATGTAGACTGCGAAGGATGCCAACCAATGTTCTCCAACATAATTGCCTGTCGCAACACGCCCGAGCGCGTCTTTCGAATGCAACACGGCAGCTTCCAATAATATTTCCCTCACGGCGTCCTCTTTTTTCAAAGATTGAGCTATCCCGTAAAGACACCACGCCCTGCTCAAATTTAGTCCATCGAGATGAACTATTTTCGGATCACTCCTGTCGGCCACAACGGCAGGATTAAGCAGGCTCGCCGGTTTTCCTTTCCTTAAATCCGGCAGAAAATAATAAAACCAGTTTTTAAATTTATCACGGCTCATAACTCTTCTCATAAGATTCGCTTCAACCAAACAGGGAGAAAGAAAATCGTCGCCCCCCGGTTCCCACGAACCCGGACATCCGCGATCATCTGAAAAATAATCAAGACTCCTCGCGACAATCAATTCTTCCAACTCAGAAACCCCCGCCGCCCGGGCGTAATCCAGCGCAAATGTTAACCCGAAAGCCGTATTGGCATGCACGCCCCTTCTTATCGGGTATGTTTGCTTCGGGAGAAATTCAAGATAGCGCTTAACTATAATATCCGTTAGAGGCTGAAGATTTTTCCTCCACTGTTGCGCTGCAGGTTCCTGCCACTGCGAGAGCTCTTGAGAAAGTTTAAGAAGCCACGCCCAACCATACGTTCGCTCAAATGACTTGCGTTCCGGTTGATTAAGATATCTGACTTCAGCATTGATATTATCAGCGGAAAGGTTCTCCTCAAGAAGAGCTCTTATATTGTCCGATTCCGGTAAATCCGGGAAGAGTCTCAGCAGATGCGCCATCATCCAATGCCCATGGACACATGAATGCCAATCGAAGCATCCATAGAAAGCCGGATGGAGTTCTCTGGGGCTTTTTACTTCACTTGAATCATTCATCACATGCGAAGGCTTGTTCGGAAATTCCTTTCGCGCGCATCTAAGAGCTATCCGCGCAAAAGCTGAAGCGACATCGGGGGTTAAAACAACAATGGATCCACGCGTAGATGGAAAATCCGCAGCTGGCACAGGACAAAACCCCTCACCGCGAGACGGCAGAGAACAGAGCAACGAAAGGAAAACAGCTATACAGGCAACCACTGGAACTAATTTATAATTATCTTTTTTCAAACTATTTTCTC
>JAGHBT010000302.1 GCA_021160845.1 bacterium
ATGATATTCATAATCCCTATTCCCGCTACAATAAGAGCTACTATACCAATTACAAACGAACCGGCTTTAACCCCGGCGACAGTTTTATTAAAGGTTTTTATATTGCTGTCATTAGAAAAAATAGTAAAATCGTCTTCTTCGTTCGGTTTTAATCCGCGCTCCATCCGCATCACGGCTCTTGTTTCATCGATTGCCCGCTGCAGCATAGCCGGAGTTTTTGCGCGCACAGTAATATTCACAGACCTGTCATCTCCATTAGGACGGCGAGTTCCGTATATCCTTTTAAACCGTGTTATGGGAATTAGCAGATATTGATTATACCTCCCGCCAAAAGACGAGCTTTTATCTTCCATCACACCTATTACCACAAATTTTCTTCCATCGATCTTTATAGTCTTCTGGAGCGGATCTACCCATGGAAACAGTTCATTAGCTACATCATGCCCAATAACAACAACATTTCTGCCGACCTTCACATCTTCCTTACTTATATTCCTCCCTATCTGAATAAAATGCGTATTATTCGTTGTATATTCCGGAGTGCCCCCGCAAATCATCAGATTTGAATTCGTCTGAATATCACGGAATTTCGCTATATGATTATATCCCCACAATTCAGAGCCTACCAGATCAACACTTTTGACACGTTCCCGAATAGCATCCGCGTGTTCGGTTGTTAAGGGCTGCCGTGCGTGAATCTTCCTCCATTCTTCTTCACTGATCGCTCCGCCTGCCGCGTTCTTTTGAACCTGAAAAGTCTGCGTGCCAAGCACACTCATCTCTTTTTCAATTGCTGTCTGCACAACTGAAATTGCCGTCATAACCGCGATAATTGAAGATATACCGGCTATTATGCCAATCAAAGTGAGGGCTGATTTCAGCTTATTGACCCTTATCGCGGATAAAGCCATTCTAAAAGCCTCAAAAAGAAACATAATTCCCCTTTTTTACAAAATCATTCACACAGAAGATCATCCAATACTTCCAAACTCTACTCATAATGCAATGCCTCTATCGGGTTCAGCCGGGAAGCCCGTAAAGCGGGAACTAACCCGGAAAATACTCCTACCAAAAAGGACACAAATATCGCTATCGATATTATCGGTATTGAAACCGCCGCGGGCATCAACAACTTGTTAATCAAAGCGGCAACCCCATATGAAAACGCCAATCCGGCAATTCCGCCGATAATGCTGATACAGGAAGACTCAAGTAGAAATTCAGTGAGAATTGTTTTACGTTTTGCACCAATGGCCATTCGAATCCCGATCTCTCGTGTCCGTTCAGTTACAGAAACAAACATCACATTCATCAGCCCAACCCCCCCGACAAACAGGGAAAAACTGGTAATAATAAAGCCAATGAGTACTACCACCCCCATAACACTATTATAGGCACTCATTAAAGAATTCATCGAATTTATACTAAAGTTATCCTCATCTGTCGGACGAAGTTTACGAATTTTTCTCATTTCACCAACCAGCTCATATCGAAACTCGGTCAATTCATCCTGACTTGGGGCTTTCGCTGCGATCGCGAACTGTCTATTTCTACTGCCGTATGCCTTTATGAAACTTGTAATAGGTACATATATTCGCCTGTCAAAATTCGGACCGCCGAAGAATCCGCCGCTTCCCACTTTTTCCATCACACCTATAACGCGAAATGAATATCTGCCTATCTTGATCTCTTTCTGAAGCGGATCGATATTCGGGAAAAGATTATCTTTTATTTCCGAACCAATAACACAGACAAACTTTTTAGAATAAACATCTATTGAACTGAAGAAACGGCCATATTCGGGAACATCACTGGAAACCAGCATCTGCTTTTCAGTCGTTCCGATAATATTGATGTGTTCTAAAACATCAGATCTGAATTTGACATTCCGGCTTGTCCCAGTAGAGGGATTAATCGCGATTGTACTCTTTATCTGACGGCTCAGTTTTTCGCTTTCTTCAAATGTTATTTGCGGCCTGTTGCGGTATTTAAAGAAATCACCCTGAATAATCCACGGCATTTTCGATACATAAAGTACATCAGAACCGACTGCTGAAATATCCTCTTTAAAACTGTTCCCTAAACCGTTAGACACCGTCATAGTCGTAGCTACTGCCATGATACCGATAACAACGCCCAATGTGGTAAGGATTGCCCGGCTCTTATTGGCTCTAAGAACACCCAGAACAATCATAAATGACTCTTTTAAACTATAGAATAATGCCTGCATAAATTAACCCTATCCAGCTGATTTATCCTTCTTTTCAGAATTATCAACAGTAACAGACGATCCGTTTTCAAGTGTCTGGCTGATAGCGCGGTAGTTGCCGGTCACTACTTCCTGACCTTCAGTAACACCCTTTAATATTTCAATATGCGTTTCACTCTGAATTCCGGTTTCAACCTGAACTGCTTTTACGGAACCATCCTCAACGATAAAAACGACAGGAACAAATCCATCCTTGTCAGCCTTATACTCATTCTGCGTAGTAGAGTCCGCTTCTACTGATTTTTTCTTCAACTGTTCAGGCGTTCTTACAGTGACGCACTGAATTGGAATACAAAGCGAGTGCTCTCTTGTTTCGGTTGTTATATCAGAGCTGGCTGTCATACCCGGCCGCAATTCTTTTACGGCATCTAAAATGGCTACTTTGACTTCAAATTCTGTTTTCTGCTCGGTCGTACCGGCTCCGCTGATGTTGGCACTGCTGGCAATCTCACTTACAATACCGTGAAAGACAACATCCGGTAATGCGTCAATCTCGATTATCGCGCTATCGCCGAGACTGACATTGACGATATCATTTTCATCCACATTCACCTGTGCTTCCATCTCTGTCAGATCGGAAATAATCATTATCACATCTTCCTGGAATTGAGAACCCAGTGCGATTTCGCCGACTTCTTTATTTAAGGTGCTGACAGTGCCGGACATAGGCGCGTAAATTGTCGTTTTGGAAAGATCATCTTTTGCTCTGCGCACCGATGCAGTTGCCTGTTTTACCTGCTCCTTGGCAGATTGATAACGGGCTTCTTCAATCTTAAGATTGGAATAAGCCTGATCATATATGGCTTCTGATTCCAGCTTTTTGGCAACAAGCTCCTTTGTCCGTTCAAAGTCCTTCTCCGCTTTCAAAAAGCTCTCTTTTGCCAATTTCTCATTGGCCTTATATGAACGTCGGTTTGCTTCAACCTGTTCAAGTGCGGCTGTAAATCTTTCCTTATCTAAACCGACAAGCAAATCCCCTTTTTCAACCCAGTCACCTTCTTCAACTTCCAGATTTGTAATTTTTGCAGCAACATCAGCGCTTATTTTCACCTGTGTCTTGGGTTCAATCTTCCCGGTTGCGGTTACAGTCTCAATAATCGATTGGTAGGTTATTTTTTCTGTCTGAACAGTTAAACCCTTTTTGCCACCTTTGTTCACTACAGTCAGTACAATGATAGCTGTTACTACCGCGGCAACGGCAATGATTAATATTATTCTTTTCCTCTTTGTAAAAACCATTTGTATACCCCCTTTAATTAATCTAAAACTGTAATTATCACTACAAATGACAGCGCTTAATTTTCTCTGCTAATATAGTATCTACGATAACCATTTTAAAGAAGTTACAAAAAGATTGTTAACTGAAGCAATTAATGGTCATGGATATCACTGTAATTTCGCATGCAAGGGAATATTCAAGGGTTTTATCCCGCGCTTACACATGTAAACAGTCACACTTCTTCATACTGCAAATAAATACGGCCGGGAAGTATACTTAACTCCACGGCCGTAGTAATAACCGAAAAACTAAATCCTCACTTCGGGATCCATCCCGGAACATTGTTTATTCCAGCATGTCCGATCGGATTTTTATTATTTATTTTCTTGCATGTCTCTTTTTAAAGCCTCAATTTCCGCTCTCATCTCGGCGAGCTCGCGTTGCACGCGGGCGTCGTTAGCCGAGATAGATTCCATCCTCTGCGCGTTGACATCAGCCTCTGTTATCGGCGGACTGATTACACTAATATCGTCCGTATCTGTTTTAACCATTCCCGCTGAACTAACACTACCGTAAGCGGTTGGGAAGTAAATCAGTGAAATTTGTCTGTCGTAGCACATGAAACTACCATTGTATTCTATGCCAAGAAAATAAAAGGTATAGGTTCCCGCGGAGGCTACTTCAAATATACTTTGAACAGTAACGGGAGCTCTGTAAAGACCACTTGAAGGCAGCTCAGAAGGCCACTCTAGTGCAGCTGTCTGATTAGCAGGAACTGATGTTGATGAAGTTGATACTCCGAAGTTCGCCCAACTACGACTGCCTGTTGTGTGATTTGCCTGTGCTTGGGCTGTACCAATAACGAGAACGGATCCGGCTGCAGGTGTTGTTATACTCTGTGAAGCAATTGTTGTGTAGTCATTTACCAGCGCTATAC
>JAGHBT010000077.1 GCA_021160845.1 bacterium
ATGCAGGATAGTTCTCTCTTTAAAGAATGGGGTATCTTTCACAAAGGCTACAGCAATAAAGAATTAAAATATTGTTTCGCAAATCATCTTGAGTATTCTCTCTCAAAGGATAAATTCACGGCAACTACACGTGATCTGTATTATTCTCTAGCTCTTTCAGTCCGGGACAGAATGATAGAGCAGTGGATTAACACCCAGCAATTGTATCACAGAAATGACGTTAAAAGAGTATACTATCTCTCCGCCGAATACCTGATGGGAAGAGCTCTCGTCAACAATCTTATAAATCTGGATATGTACAAAAACGCGAAAAAGGCTATGTCCGACCTTAACCTGGATCTCTCAGAACTTGCCGAAGAAGAAGCTGAGCCCGGGCTCGGAAATGGCGGATTGGGACGCCTGGCGGCATGTTTTCTTGATTCACTGGCTACCCTTGAAATCCCTTCGCATGGCTACGGGATCAGATACGAATTTGGAATATTCCGGCAGGTAATTCAGAATATGGGACAGGAGGAACAACCGGACGCGTGGCTTCAATTGGGCAATCCCTGGGAAATAAAACGCCCTGAATACAACTATAGAGTGAAATTCTATGGGGAGCTAAAAGATACGACATGGCCCGATGGATCATTGAAAACCGAATGGATAAATACAACTGACGTAATTGGAATTGCCTATGACACCCCGATCGCCGGTTATGATAACCAAACTGTAAATACGCTTAGATTATGGTCTTCCAGAGCTTCCACTGAATTTGATCTCGATTACTTTCAAGATGGCGACTATTTAAAGGCAGTTGAGGAAAAAAATATCTCTGAAAATATTTCTAAGGTTCTCTATCCAAACGATAACAACTTCGAAGGTAAAGAGCTCAGACTAAAGCAGCAGTATTTCTTCGTTTCGTGTTCTATTCAGGATATATTACGAAGATATATGACAGGACACCGTACTTTAGACAAATTCCCCGACAAGGCTGCAATACAGATGAACGATACACATCCATCCCTCGCCATAGTTGAACTTATGCATCTTCTGATCGATGAACAACACCTATCATGGGATAATGCCTGGGATATTACATCAAGAACATGTGCTTATACTAATCATACTATTCTTTCCGAAGCCCTGGAAGAATGGCCGGTCAGTATGTTCGGCAAGCTCCTTCCTCGGCACCTACAAATCATCTTTGAAATAAACCGGCGTTTCCTGCGGAGAGCCAGCATAAAGCACATAGGTGATAATGATTACCTCAAACGAGTTTCCATAATCAAAGAAGGGGAAGATAAAAAAATTCGTATGTCACACCTTGCCATCATCGGTTCACACTCGGTAAATGGTGTCGCGAAACTACATACAAAACTTCTAAAGAGTACTATTTTTAAGGATTTTGACGATTTATATCCCGGCCGTATTATTAATATTACTAATGGAATTACTCCGAGGCGCTGGCTTCTTGAATGCAATCCAAATTTAGCCGATCTTGTCTCCAGCAAGATAGGAAAAGGGTGGATTAAAGACCTTGATCAGCTTAAAGAAATAGAAAGATTTTCCGAAGACCCCGAATTTCACAAACAATTCAATGACATAAAGAAAAGAAATAAAAAGGTTCTTACCGGTATTACCGAGGAGTTAACCGGATTTGATATTGATCCGGATTCAATCTTCGATGTGCAGATAAAGAGAATTCACGAATACAAAAGGCAACTAATGAATATACTGCACATAATCACCCTTTGGCTTCAAACAAAGGATGGCAAAGAAAAAGATATTCATCCAAGAACATTTATTTTCGCGGGCAAAACGGCTCCAAATTATTATATTTCAAAGATGATAATCAAGCTCATCTGCTACGCGGCAGAAATAATAAACAGTGATCCCGCAGACTTGATAAAAGTTGTCTTTCTCCCGAATTACAATGTAACACTAGCAGAACGCATTATACCGGCATCCGACCTTTCAGAACAAATATCAACCGCTGGGTATGAAGCATCCGGAACCGGCAACATGAAGCTGGCCCTAAACGGCGCTCTTACAATCGGTACTCTAGACGGCGCCAATATAGAAATCAAGGATAAAGTCGGCAAGGAAAACATCTTTATTTTCGGTCTTAAAACAGACGAAGTAACAAAACTGCGTAATAGCTATAGCCCGCGAGAATATTATCTCAGGAACCCACTGTTAAAGCGAACAATTGATCTGATAAGGAAGGGCTTCTTTTCACCGGAATCCCCCGATCTATTTCACGGCCTGATAGACAACCTTCTAAATATGGATCGTTTCATGGTTTTGGCTGACTTCGACGACTACAAACGATGCCAAAAAGAAGTCGACAATTCGTATAAGGACAGAAAGAGCTGGACAACAAAAGCGATACTGAATATCGCCAGAATGGGCTTCTTCTCATCGGATCACACAATAAAGGAATACAACCGACAGATATGGGGAGCCAAAACGCTCCATGTCACGGCGCCGGAGAGAAAGAAAGCGGACAACCCCTCTCAGGAGAAGATTAACAGTTCATTTTAACCACAAACAGTGTTCCACAAAACAAAACACCCGAAAGAGAAACAGCACTATGGCTGGATCAAACTTGAGTCAGCATATTCAATATTTGCTTCCATCCGCAGGTTAGTTAAATACTCATTTACAATTTTGTTTTTCTCCATGCCTTCCAGATAGGAAACGATATTTTTTTGTGCCTCTTCAAGCGAAATTGTTTCCGCCTCTTTTTTGTCGAGTACTTTTATTATATGATAACCAAACCGGGTTTCTACAATATCGCTAACTTTACCCTTGCCTATTGAAAATGCCATGTCCGAGAAAGGCTTAACCATATCTCCTTTTTTGAAGAAACCAAGGTTCCCCCCTTTTGATTTGCTCGGACAGTCAGAATAGAGAGACGCATTTTCACTGAAAGACGCGCCATTTCTTATATCTTTAAGAATCTTTTCGAGTTTTTCCCTTTTCTCTTTCTTAGTTTTTTCATCGTCATCTTTATTCACAGTTATCAGGATGTGACTAGCGTTCACCTGTTCCGGTTTCATAAAAGCCTCAGGGTGTGAATCATAATATTCTCTTATTTCCTTTTGGGATGGAGCTTCGAGGGTTTCGGTTTGTTTATCAATAAGATTTTGAATTTTAAGTTGTTCTACGAGTCTGGACCTAAATGTGGATTCATCAAATCCCATCTCTTTAAGCCTATCTAAAAATTGTTCCGTTGAGCTGTATCCCTTTTTTATCTCAGCTATTCTGTCGTTAAGGGCCTCTTCAGAAACGCTTATTCTCTCCTTTACGACAGCCATTCCCAGGAGTTTGTAATTAATAAGGTTGGCAAGGGCTTCTTTCCGCAACCCTCCTCCCATCTGAATCCGACCTGTTTTCCCTCCAGCTTTATTCATCTCATCTATTTTCTTTAAAAGATCGCCTTCGGTAACATCAATGCCATTTACCACCGCTACTATCTTAGTAGAGTCCACAGTTTTCCCTTCTTTAGCATCAACCGAATCGGTGTTTTCTTTCTCTCCTGAGCAACCATTTAGCAAAAGCAGAGAGAGCATTATACTCACGCAAAATCCAACTAACTTCTTCATGTTTTCACCCTTTCATAACTTAAGTCAAAAGAGATAACATCCCCTTTGGGAAACTAAACAAAAGCTTTTTCCTGGAAAAAGCTTACCAGTAAAGCATATACTATAAACTAACATCGACAATATATGTTGTCCAGCAATTAGTGTCCAGAGAGGGAATATATGTTGCCGCACGACGATTAGAGGTTAAAGAATTATGGATAAATCCAAACCTGTTGACTATCCCATAGACGGTATACTTGATCTGCATACATTCGAACCGTCCGAAGTAAAAGATCTCGTGCCGGGGTACATCTCCGAATGCCTTAAAAATAAAATTTTCCTGATCCGTATTATTCACGGCAAAGGGAAAGGCATACTTAGAAAAACAGTTCAATCTCTACTGCGTGATTCATCGTCTGTCCATTCTTTTCGTACAGCGTCGGAAGAAGAGGGGGGATGGGGCGCTACAATAGCTCGGCTCAAAGGGAAATGATAAGTTCACCCAGTCGGGCCTTTCGACCAGAATCACCTCTCTGGGGTAGGTACTCACCGATTTCAGCAAATAAGTCTCAGTCTATTATTTTTGTTTACCAAAATCCGGGCATTCCTGCATTCGAAGCGGTTTCTCAAGGTTACTCCTTTTCAAAAGCTTCTCATTATTGAAAATTTCAAGCGAATTTCCGTCTGCAATAACCTTCCCTTCAGCCAATATAATTGTTCTAGGACAAAGATCGAGTACCATATCCAGATCATGCGTAGCTATTATCTTTGTGTGCTTAAATGTCTTCAGCAATTCTATCAATCTTCTTCTCGCCCGTGGATCCAGATCGGAGTTGGGTTCGTCCAGAACCAGTATATCCGGCGATACCGCCAGAACTGAAGCAATTGATACCGCTCTTTTTTCCCCCGCTGAAAGTCGAGTAGATGATCTATTTTTAAGATCAAGAGCTCCAACTTCGGCCAAGGCTTTATCGACTCTGGCTTCAATTTCATTTGACGGCAGTCCGTAATTCAAGGGACCAAAGGCTACATCATCAAAAACTCTCGGCATAAAGAGCTGATCGTCGGGGTTCTGAAATACCATACCCACCGTTCGCCGAACTTCTTTTAATCTCTCCTTAGTTATCGGGTAATCTCCGATTCGCACCTCTCCATGCTTCGGAACTATAGATCCATTCAGATGATGAAGCAAAGTTGATTTGCCGGCTCCATTAGCACCGACAACCGCGACTGATTCTCCGTGGGTTATACGAAAACTAACACCTCGAATAGCCGGGGTACCATCGTGATAAGTAAAATAAAGATCTTTGACTTCAACTATATGATGGCTCATTTAACAATCACCAACAAAAGGTTTCCAATTAATCCGGAAAAATTATATTTCCTCATTAAAATAAACAGCACCGGCCATAAAGCAACAAACAAAACGTCAGAAGCCCTGAATTTTATCCTGCGATGCATGGTTACGCTACCTGCAAACCCTCTGGCTAGCATGGCACAATTAATTCTTTCAGCTCTGTCAACGGTCCTCAACAAAAGATTGCCGAGCATACTACCAAATGTCTTCATACCCATATGTTTGTCCGAAAAGGATCTGAGCGCGTGCGCCCTTACCATACGCGAGCCCTCATCCAGAAGAACGAAAATATATCGATAAAGAAACAAAAGCTGCATTACAAATATGGGTGGAACACGCATTCGCTCAAGGGCCATACAAACCTCGTAGAATCCCGTACACGCAAGAAGAATAAGAACAGAGCCCGCAGTCAAAAAGAATCTTATTAAAATTGATAAAAAAGAAACCCAGCCCGCGGAAATTTCTGTTCCCGCCAGAACAAAAATCGCTTCACGATCAAATATAGGGTTGAAAATGGCAATTAAGATCACTACCGGAGATATAATAATAACCTTTTTCATCAAATACCAAACCGGCAGCTCCGCTGAAACCAGTAAAAACACAGGAAAAGCGAAAAAGGATATCAATGCAAATATTTCGTACCTGTTGAAGGACAGTACAGTAAAAATAAAAAACACACTGGCAATTATTTTTGCCCTCGGGTCAAGACGATGGATCGGAGAGTTCTTTTGAGATAACTCGTCCATATACAAAGCATCATCTCTTACTGATCCAATATTCATAAATTTTGCTCTCTGGTTGGATTCCCAGTTTTTATTTTGAAGGTTTTAACTTCCAGCGTAGTGTCAATGAAACAAGGAAAGTTAGAACAAGCGTCAACAAACTTCCTACAAGACCTGCGATGGTAGTTTCGGAATTAATATCCGGCCAAACCGTCTCTTTTTCACCGCTAGTTTTAGAAATAGAATAATCCGGCATAATAGCCGTTTTATCCTGAAGAACAGCTAACGGGGAATAAAGGTTCCTTTCCGGTGCTTCGAGCTCAGATCCGCTTGTTCTGTATATTGCCCATTCCAAACCGTCGGGATTATTTGAAGCAAACCAGGAAAAAGCACCACCAATAACCACCGCTGCCACAACAAAGACGGCAAGGAATTTTTTCATGGAGAGAGCGCCGGAATTGGCGGGCTTTAATCCTCCAAGAATCTCCGGTCTGGCGTTCCATACGAAAATTACAACAGCTGCGGTTACAAAACCCTCCACAATCCCAATGGCCAGATGTACAGGCTGCATCAATAAAACAAATGTACTAAACGGAAGACTGCTTATACCGGACAACAGCGTTTCGATTACCACACTGAAGGCGCCTAACTGAAGACCCACAACGGAAGCTATAATCGCCCCGGCAACTATCCTGGATTTGCTGTGATGTTCGGAAACCATTTTTCTAAAAATCAGTGGGTAAGCAATAAATACTGGGAAAACCCCCATGTTAAATATATTACATCCAAGGGCAAGTATTCCTCCATCAGCAAAAAATAGAGCCTGAACGACAAGTACCGAGGAAATAACAATAAAAGCGGCATGAGGCCCAAGGATAATCGCTAGAAGAAGCCCTCCTGTAAGGTGCCCACTTGAACCCGTTCCAGGTATTGAAAAATTTATCATCTGGGCTGCAAAAATAAAAGCGCCGAGTACTCCCATAAGAGGCACCCTTATACTATCAAGAACTCCCTTTAGTTTTCTTGAACAATACCACAAGAGGGCGCTTGTTATCACCCACAAGGTACCACCTACGGCGGGCGATACGAGTGCGTCTGACATATGCATGGAGATTCCTTTCATTTTACATTGATAATCTTTTTGCTCCTTGTAACGCTAGAAACATGCCACTTAACAACACGGCGGTCAAGCCAGAATGTCCGCTTCGCGTTTTCCGTTTCCGAGGTAACTGACAGTGAAGGCCGGGAATTAGTCTTAATCCGTCAAAATAGTGTTCATCTGGAAAATCGGCCAGGCAGAGCGTTAAGAGGGAGATCCCTTGTGTAGGGTGCCCCCTTTTACATGGCCCTGGAATTAAGTGATGTGTCCCTCTATTTAGTTGGCTTGTCAGTAAAACCCAGAAGGCTTAATTCTTTTGCTATATTTTCTTTCATCACTGGTTTTATAAGATACGATTCACAATGGGATCTAAAGGCATCTGTGATATTTTTTGGGTCAGTCATAGCTGTAGTCATAACCACCTTTGTTCTCTTCTCCTTGTCTATTTCATTTTTTTCTTCAATTGAACGTATCTTCTTTAATACCCTCTGTCCGTTCATTTCAGGCATTACAATATCAAGAAAAACAAGATTATACCTGCGCTTTTCTCGCACCGCGCGAAGGAAAAATTTAATCGCCTCCCGGCCATTTTCTGCGGTATCAACTTTTCCATAATCTTTCAATAATTCTACCATTGTTTTCAAGGTTACTTTGTCATCTTCAACTATTAATATTTTCATTTTCAAGCTTCCATGCTTTCTTCCAACTCTTTTATATCTTTCCCGTCTACATCTTCATCCTCGTGTTTGTCACCCATCATCGCAATAACACTGCATATATTTATCCATAATGCAGGTTTCTCTTGAATATATTCAAATATCTATTTATTCTCTTATTAATAATATGCTAAAATCGAATGCGTGCAGCGAGAAACATACAATGCGCTCCGGGATCGAA
>JAGHBT010000075.1 GCA_021160845.1 bacterium
CCTGAGGTTTTTACATTTGCTTATTTTCTTACGGTGGAAGAAGATGTTCAGGTTATTTGTCTCCTTAAAGAACTTAAAGATCATAAGAAATTTGAAAAAATCAAAAAAGAAATAACTGCTCTTTCTTCTAACAGTAAAAGAAAAGAGCTTCTGCAATTCGCCGATAAACATTTCGGAGGCCAAGTCTTCTCTATCAGAGATTTGTTCCCCGAAGACAGAGACGCTATCCTGACGGCGATAACCGATCACAAGCTCAAATCACAAGAAGAGCTGCTTAAGGATATTTATCTTAAAAACAGGGAATTCCTTCGCCTCCTCAGCGAGACTTCCTTAATTCCGCCACAGAGCATACTCATCCCCGCTCGCACCTATCTCGAACGAGAACTCTCTTATGAACTTAGAAACTGGCAAAAGTCACTCCAGCCCAATGGCATTAAAGGAATAAGAAAAATTATATCAGACGCTTCCTATTATGGAGTAGATATCGATAAAAGCGCCGTGTCGAAAACATTTTCTCTGTTTTTGCTGGAAAATGTCAAAAGACAGAAAGTGAAATTAATAGCCGAAGAATCAGAATCCATGATTCAATTTGCAAATTTTTGCAGGGATGTTGACATTGAAATCGAGACCCAGATGATACAGAATGAGATATTTACTATCTTAAACTCCACGCTGAAAAAGGAGATAGATAACCTCCCACCCCAATCGAAACGAAGCGACAAAGACCTGAGACCGTTAACTCAATTTCTTAAACTTGCCGAAAGATTCAACTTTAACATCGATGGCTGGAAAGAACTCCTTTAGCAAATCAGCCGGTTTTATGATACTCTATTCTTATTGGATAGATTAAATTCCGGGAGCTTAAAATGAATCGCGAGGAAGCTAAAAAAAGGATCGCCGGTCTTTGTAGCAAGATCAATAGATATGATTATCTATATTATATTAAAAACGATCCTGAAATCTCGGATGAAAAATACGACAAGTATAGAAGGGAACTCTCGGAACTTGAAAGTCTCTATCCTGAGCTCAAGACTCCGGATTCACCAAGTCAGCGCGTTGGAAGCGGGCCCCTCGGCGAATTTGCTTCCGTAAACCATATAAACTCCATGCTGAGCCTCGCCTCAGCTGTAAGCCATGAAGAAGTAAGAGAATTCGATTCCAGGATGAAACGCCTTATTGGAAAATCCAATATTAGCTATACCGCGGAACCCAAATTCGACGCGCTCTCGATTGAACTTGTTTATGAAAATGGATTGCTCGTAAGGGGCTCTACAAGAGGAGACGGCAGATCGGGAGAAGACATTACTCCAAATATAAAAACCATCCCCTCAATCCCTCTAAAATTGAGAAAGGCGGCTATGCCCTCCCTGGTCTCTGTCAGAGGGGAGGTAATTATGCCCTTAAGGACTTTCAAAGACTTAACGGCAGAATGATTGAAAGAGGGGCATCCGCCTTTGCTAATCCAAGAAACGCCGCCGCGGGGTCCCTTCGCCAACTTGATTCGAAGGTAACCGCTAAAAGACCACTCTCATTCTACAGCTATGAAATCATGTCTATGGAAGGAGCGGCCGAGCCGTCCTCGCATACCGAAGAACTCGAACTCTTAAAGAAATGGGGATTCAAGGTATATTCCCGCTACCGGTTGTGCGAAGATATCGAGGAAGCTATTGATTTTCACACCTCGCTATCAAAGGAAAGAGATACCCTTCCATTCGAAATAGACGGAGTTGTAATCAAGGTTAATTCCAAAATCCTCGCTGAAAATGTCGGTTCACGCTCAAGGTCCCCCCGCTGGGCGATAGCTTTTAAGTTTAAAGCCCGCCGCGAGATAACCACCGTTGAAGATATAGTCGTACAGGTTGGGAGAACCGGAAAATTAACCCCTGTCGCTCTTCTTAACCCTGTCGACGTGAGCGGGGTAACGGTGAGCCGCGCGACACTTCACAACGCGGATGAGGTGGCAAAGAAAGATATACGCGTGCATGACACTGTCCGAATAGAGCGGGCCGGAGATGTAATTCCCGCGGTCGTTGAGAGAATAACAACAAACACGGCAAGAGGAGAGGTTTTTAGTATGCCTTCAAGATGCCCCGTATGCGATTCCGCTATTATTAAAGATGGAGCTTACCACTTCTGCTCCGGCGGCCTTTCCTGCCCATCCCAGCTTAAGCGAAGCATCACGCACTTTGCTTCGCGGGGCGCCATGGACATTGAATATCTTGGTGAAAAAACGGTGGGGGCAATGGTCGAAAGGGGTATACTTAACTCTGTAGAGGATATCTATAAACTTAACAACAAAAGTATTCTGGAACTTGAAGGATTCGCCGAGAAATCTGCTCAAAACCTTCTCGGCGCGATTGAGAAATCTAAAACCATACCACTCGCCCGCTTCATCTTCGCCCTCGGAATCCGTAATATCGGAGAGCATACAGCGCGCCTCCTCTCGGATCACTTCGAATCGATGGAGAGACTCGCAGGCGCTTCATACGAGGACCTAATAGAAATTAACGCGATAGGCCCTGAGGCCGCGGGAAGTATCATCCGTTTCTTTGCCGACAAAAAAAAGATTAAGATAATAGATTCTCTCCTGTCATCGGGAGTAACTCCATATATCGAAAACGGTGCGAGATCCCGCAAGTTCAAAGACATGACTTTTGTATTTACAGGCACTCTTAAAGAATTCACGAGAGAAGAGGCAAAAGATATTGTTATTTCACTAGGAGGGAGAGTTTCTTCAAGCATAAGCGCTAAAACCGACTATCTTGTCGCGGGAGAATCCCCAGGTTCAAAATACAATAAAGCCCAAAAACTGGGCGTATCAATACTATCCGAAGAGGGGTTTAAGGAGCTTATTTCAAAATAATATGCCTGCCCTCCACTGCCGCTAACCACTGCATTGGGTCGCGTATGGCGTTTATTCACTCTCGAATCGTCACTTCATTGTAGTCCATTATCTTAAAAGAATCATCTTCTTTGTGATAGTTTCTTCTCCGGCCTTCAGACGGTAAAAATAAACACCCGAGGCAACAGATCCTCCACGAGCATCCAGGCCATTCCATCCGACAGAGTAAAAATCTTTATCCTTTATCCCCTCATCCAACCTTACAACCATACGGCCTGAAACATCATAAATATTCAATTCCACACGGCTTCGCTCAGGTAGATAATACCGTATTTTTGTCGCAGGATTAAATGGATTCGGCTGATTCTGGAACAATGTCAAGGACATCGCCGGTATTACAACAGAATCGGTAATTACCGATTCCCACCCCGCGAGGAGAGCTGTCATCCACCAGACCGCCCGACCTTTCTGAATACAGCTTTCTACCGTGGTATGTGCCACTTCATCCCCATTAAACTGCTCATGCTCAACCGGCACAGTCGTTTCCCCATAATCGTATGTATTTTGCTCCCACAACTCCGTCGTGGGGTTATACCACCAGGAGTCGAGATCGGCGAAATCGTACAGCACCCTTTTATTATCTATGCAATATTGCCTTATCTCTTCGTTTCTGAGATACCTGTTGTACCCCTCGCTGCCAGTTCCCTGGGCGTTGCCTGTCATATAAACAAACGTAACGCCGGGATATTCCGCTTCAAGGACACTTATGGAATCAAGATACCCCATCACCTGAACCTGTGAATAACTGTTAAGCTGCGTGCACCAGGCCCACATTGAAATATTGATGTCCGGGTTGGTATCCAGAACCGCTCTTGTTTTGTTCATGCCAGCCAAAGTCGCCCAGTACAATTCCGGTGTAATATAAGTCTCAACCTGCTGCCCGTTGAAGATACAGAAAGTTCCCTCTTCTTCCGGAAGATTATTATCCTCGTAAGCAGTGCTGTACTTCGAATCACCGGCTTCTATATAGCTGAGTCCGGCCCAGAGCTGCCCTCCGTGGGAAGTGTGAGCGTAATGAAGTTTTAAAATCGATTGTACGGAATCTATCCAGGCGGCGGGGATCTCTGAAATCCCCGTGCAAGTATGACCTATTATTATAGGCTCAACCCTGTCCTGAGTGTAACCCGTGGCGCCAGTCACCAGAAATACTTCGAAAACAATAAAAACTAAAATAATATTCTTCAATTTTTGGTTCCTTTCTAGATTCACTTGTTACTCATTATACAGTATTTCCTTCCCCGATTCAACAAATGTCCGTCTTGGAAACAAAACACATGTGAATTTAAACAATAATTGAGCAATCAATCACCATTAAGAAAATATATATCCTCCGGTTTGAAAAAACTATTGTCATAACAAACTATGGTAGTATATTTAAC
>JAGHBT010000336.1 GCA_021160845.1 bacterium
ACCCTATATTGTTCATGAATTAAGCCCGTTCTGGGCCCTATTATCCGGAATTATCGCTGGTGTACTTATAGGTGTAGAGAGCGAGTATTTTACCTCGGGTCCGCCTGTGCGCGAAGTTGCCAGAGCCAGTGAGACAGGCCCTGCGACAACGATAATTACCGGTCTTGCGGTTGGATTTCAAAGTGCTATTTTGCCTGTAATAACGCTCGTTATTGCAATATTTATATCGTTTAAATATGGCGGTGGATTATATGGTATAGCTATTTCCGCCGTAGGTATGCTTTCTACAATCGGTATAGTAATGTCAACTGATTCTTATGGTCCTATAGCGGATAATGCCGGAGGAATAGCTGAAATGTCAGGGGCTGGTGAAGACATTAGAAAGGCGACTGACAAATTAGATGCCATAGGCAACACGACAGCTGCCGTGGGGAAAGGGTTTGCTCTTGGTTCCGCCGCGTTGACTGCTCTGGCGCTTTTTAGCGCTTATCAGAAGACGGTAGGCCTGGACTCGATAAACCTTGCTTCACCTACAACCGTAATAGGTCTTTTCCTCGGCTCGATGATGCCGTTTATGATGGCTTCGATGACTATGAAGGGAGTAGGGCGGGCCGCCAATTTGATGGTAAAGGAGATAAGAAGGCAGTTTAAGGAAATAACAGGGCTTATGGAGGGTGAAGCTGAACCTGACGAGGGAAAATGTGTGGATATTGTCACGAAGGCCGCCCTTAAAGAGATGGTTCTTCCCGGAATTATTGCCGTAGGTTCGCCACTTCTGGTTGGTTTTCTAATTGGACCCGAGGCACTTGGAGGATTCCTGGCCGGCGCTACGGCTGTTGGTGTTCTTATGGGTATATTTATGTCGAACGCGGGTGGAACTTGGGATAACGCGAAAAAGTGGATAGAAGAAGGGAATCTGGGTGGTAAGGGAACAGATACACATGCCGCCTCAATCGTTGGAGATACGGTTGGCGATCCCTTTAAGGATACATCGGGGCCGAGCATGAATATTTTGATAAAGCTTATGTCCGTTGTGTCTCTGGTATTTGCTCCTTTGCTTTTATTATAATGTAGTGCTGATTACAAATTACTGACAGCCTATTGGCGATTGGAATTAAAGGGTACCGAAAACTAAAGAAGCGTTGTGGCGCTGAAGGTTGGGATTATAGGTCTTCCTAATGTGGGGAAGCCAACCCTCCTGAATGCTTTGGCAAAGACTTCCGCCGAGGTATCGAATTATCCCTTTTGTACTATCGATTCTAACCTGAGGGTTGTTGATGTCCAGGATACAAGGCTTGAAATACTTGCCGGGGTTATTAAGAACAGAAGGACACAATTACATTATAAGGGACGGACATGTAATAGAGTACCTGTTTAGTAGTTAACTATGCCGGGAGATTTAGTCAGAAACCTCAATGGGGTTGATAGATAGGTCGTATGAAGATCATGCTTATTACAAATCTGAAATTGGGTTTATAAGAGTAGAAGGTGGGCATGAGGGTATTACATCGATTGAATTCGACGAGGACAAAGAAAAATCTCATGGCAAGTCGCGCGGGAAACCATATAGATCTATCGCAGATTGTATAATTCAACTTGAAGAATATTTTAAGGGCGAGAGAAAAGAATTTGATCTGGATTTGCGGATCGAGGGAACCGTTTTTCAAAAGAGTGTGTGGAATGCCCTTCTTGATATTCCTTATGGGAAGACTGTTTCATACGGTTATATAGCCGGTAAAATAGGAAATAGCAAAGCTTCAAGAGCAGTGGGAAACGCCAATTCCAAAAACAGGTTTGTTGTTGTTATTCCGTGTCACCGCGTAATAGGGGCCGGAGGGAACCTTGTAGGCTACGCGAAGGGTTTGTATCGGAAAGAATGGCTCCTTGATCACGAGAAGAAGTTTCTGTAGAAATAGTGAGGGGAAAAAGGAAAGTTCAAGGCTTATGACTCTGGAAGAAGTAAGAAATCAATATGAAAATTATCCCTATCCTTATAGGAATCCTGAGGATGAAAAGAAGAGATTGCGTCCCACAATGATGGGAAGCCTTCCCAGATTGAGCAGTTTGTGTTATGGCGGGAAGAATATTATTAAAAAAGGTTTTAGAGTTCTTGATGCCGGATGCGGAACAGGTGACGCCACTGTATTTTTAGCTCAGCAGTTAAAGGATGTTGGCGGCAAGGTTGTAGCGGTTGATTTTTCAAAAGAATCGCTTTATGTCGCGAAAAAAAGATGTGAAATCAGAGATCTTAAGAATGTAGAATTCATAAATGGTTCTTTACTGGATTTGTCGGAAATGAAGATAGGGATGTTTGACTATATTATTTGCTCAGGTGTATTACATCATTTAAAGAATCCATCTGATGGTCTGAACGCATTAAAATCCGTGTTAAAGGAAAACAGTTTTATTAGTATTATGGTATACGCTAGATACGGACGAACCGCGCTTTATATGACCCAGAAATTAATGAGACTTATTAATCAGAACGAGAAAAATGTGCAATCAAAAATAGATAATACAAAGGTCATCCTTGCTAATTATCACAAAAGGCATTGGAATCAATTGAATTTATTGAAGGATGATGAAAAGATGGGTGATATAGGCCTTTATGATATGTATCTTCATTCACAAGATAGAGCTTATACAATAAGGGGATTGTTTGACTGGATTACAAGTTCCAGCTTAAATATTTTTCATATATTTCAAGAATACCAATATGACATTAGGTTTATGCTTGATAATAAGGACTTCTTAGCGAGTATCTCAAAACTTCCAAAATTAGAGAGGTTAGCTATTGGAGAATTATTTTTTGGACAAATAAATAAGCACAGCATAGTCGTGAGTAAAAACAAGCAGGAAAAAATAGATTATCTTGAACAGGATTATTCTCTTTATTCTCCAACTCTCCTTCTTAATATTGATCCCAAACATTTAAAAAAATCTCCGAAAATAACAGTTCCATTAGCGAATAATTTTATAATTCATCTTAATTCTTTTAATAGGTCGATTCTTAAAAACATGGATGGAATAAAAAGTATTCGAGAATTACTTAACATTGCTAAAAATAATTCCGGGTTAGGCGAGGAAGAAGGAGTTGAAATATTTAAAGATTTGGTTAGAATGCTTCAGGCCTTAGATTATATAATTTTTAGAAAAATAGAAGGGCCAATTAAATAATTAGTCACGAACAAAATAGCGTGTCTGGATCTATTTAGAAATCATGAAAAACTCGTGGGAGGATCCGATTTTTTTCTTGCGTTTTAAAGGGCTTTGGGTATACTCATTTTTCAACGCAGTATGTGTTTCGGCTTATTAAAATGAGTTGTGGAATATAAATTCAATTCTTCTTGAACCAAAACACGCTGGAGCCGGAAAGGTATTTATGAATAGAGTTTTAGTAACTGGTTCGGTAGGGCAGATAGGATCTGAATTAACTATGTTTTTGCGGGATCGGTATGGCAACGAAAATGTTGTCGCGGGGGGCAGGAAGACCAAACCAAGTGAGGAGCTAAAGAATTCGGGGCCTTTTGAGGTTGTGGATTGTACCGATATCGAAGCTATTCGAAGAGTTATAGAGAAATATAAGATAGATACAATATATCACCTTGCGGCATTGCTGTCAGCAGTCGCTGAGGGCAACCCTCAATTGGCCTGGAATGTTAATATTAACGGGCTTATAAATGTATTGGAGGTAGCCCGGGAGTATAATTGCGCTGTATTTACTCCTAGCTCAATTGGGGCCTTCGGACTTACTACGCCGCTCGATAATACACCTCAGGATACGATTCAGCGGCCCGGCACAATGTATGGTGTAACCAAAGTCTCGGGTGAGCTGCTTTGTGATTACTATTATCAAAAATATGGTGTTGATACAAGGGGTGTACGGTATCCCGGAATTATTTCTTATGTGACGCCGCCGGGGGGTGGAACAACCGACTACGCCGTAGAGATATTCTATGATGCAATAAGAAAAGGAAAATATACTTGTTTTCTGAAAAAGGGCACTAAACTGGATATGATGTATATGCCCGATGCTCTCAAAGCGGCTGTTGATTTGATGGAGGCTGAAGCGGGAAGTCTTAAGCACCGCAATGCCTTTAATGTATCGGCAATGAGTTTTGCTCCTGAAGATATTGAGGCGGAAGTCAAGAAGATTATTCCGGATTTTACAATGGATTATGATGTTGATCCGCTGTGGCAAAGTATAGCCGAATCCTGGCCGAACTATATGGATGATAGCGCCGCGAAGGAGGAATGGGGTTGGAAACCAAAATATGATCTGCCGGCAATGTCGAAGGATATGATTGAAAAGTTAAGAATTAAACTGGGAATGTAATAAATAGGAGGAAATTATGGGATTGGATAGATTGAAT
>JAGHBT010000149.1 GCA_021160845.1 bacterium
CCGGGGTAGAATTTGAGTGTTCCACTTACCTGTAATGAAAAAAGAGGTCTTAGAGCTTCTGATAACAAATCCGAAAGGGTTGTATGTGGACTGCACCGTTGGAACCGGTGGGCATACGGAGGAAATTCTCAAGGCAAGCACAAATCAAAATGTTTCGATAATCGGGATGGATCGCGATGGGTTAGCTTTGGATATTGCCGGAAAGAGGTTAAAAGAGTATGGGGAGAGGGTGAGATTGATTCAGGGGAATTTCCGGGATATAGAGAAATATCTTACAGGCCGGGAATACGATGGTTTTCTTTTGGATTTGGGTATTTCGTCCCTACAGCTTGCGGACAGTTCCAGAGGTTTTAGCTATATGAAGGACGCGCCAATAGATATGGCGATGGGTGAGGATGGTCATTCAGTTAGAAAAATGCTGGCCGGCGCCACTCAGAAAGAAATTAGCAGAATTCTAAAAGAGTACGGCGAGGAAAGAAGACACAGAATGATCGCAAAAAGTATAGCCAGAATGCGCGATACGGAAGAGATTGTTCGAACGGGCCAGTTGGTTGAGGCTGTAAAAGAAGTTATTTATCCGAACAAGGTTTATGGTGCGCTGTCACGGGTTTTCCAGGCCTTCAGGATATGGGCGAATGAAGAACTTGATAATTTAAGACTTTTTCTGCCGCAGGCCTTAGGGCTTTTAAACACGCGAGGTAGAATCGCCATTATCTCATATCATTCTCTTGAAGACCGTATCGTAAAGAGATTTTTTGTTCAGGAAGAAAAGGATTGTATTTGTCCGCCAAGTTTTCCGGTGTGTGTCTGTGATAAACACGCGGAATTAAGAATCATAACGAGGAAACCGGTTTTACCGTCGCAATTGGAAATTGAGAAAAACACAAGGGCTCGCAGCGCTAAGCTGCGTGTAGCTGAAAGGATTCGAAATGATCAGTAGGAGAAGAAATTACAGTTTGCAGGTATTAATCAACAGGGTACTCGCGGGGAAAATCAGCCAGCTAAATTTTTTAATACTTCTGGGATTTGCAGCTACTCTAGCCATGTTGTATATCGGGCTTCACGTATATTCCTACTCGCTTTCAGAAGGGATAAGCAGTCGTTCAAAGAAGTGTACATTTCTGAGGGAAAAAAAGATCTGGTTACTGGCTGATTATAACAGACTTATCGCCCCGGAAAGAATTATTCCGGAAGTAAGGAAAATGGGAATGAGGCAAGGATCGTCAATGAATATAAATGACCTGACGCTCTATAGAAAAAATCAGCTTTTTAAAAGAGGAGAAGAATATCCTACAAGAGTTTCCAGTGTGACCGAACAGAAGAGTGAGCCTTTTGGTAGCATGGAGAATTAATGGTAAGTCAATTTTCAAAAGGACGATTGAGATCGGTTGTCATATTTCTGATTGTAATAGTATCTGTTATCATACTCAGGATTGTAAAGATTCAAATAATACATCATGAAGAATATAAGAAATTAGCTGAGCAGCAATGGCATAATAAACGCCGTATAGCGGCAAAGAGAGGTAAAATTCTCGATAGAGGCGGTAACCCTCTGGCCGTAACGTACAGTACGTATACACTTGGTGTTACTCCAAGAGATCTACCTGAAAAGAATGAAATTGTTAACTGTATTGCCGAAGTGGCTGAGAGTACGCCCTTACAAATAAGAAAACTTATTGCCGAAGATAAAGAATATGTTCTTATAAAGAAAGGGGTTCGTCTAAACGCTCATCAGTTGGCAAAACTCCTTTTAGCGCCCGGGGTTCGCCTTGATCCGGTTCATAAGAGGTTGTTACCGCTGCAGGCTATTGATAAGCAATTTATTGGTATTGTGAATCATAAACAGGAGCCCATCGGTGGTGTGGAGGATGCATTTAATGATATTTTGAAGGGGGAAGACGGTTGGGTTGTCGTAAGCAGAGATGCCAGGAATGGGTCCTTTATGCCCCTTGGGGCGCCACACATGGAAGCGCGCAATGGTAAGGATCTTTTTCTGACTATCGATTCAAATATACAGACGTTAGTAGATTTTGAGTTAAAGAAAGCTGTCAGAAAATATGGAGCCGAGGGGGGGGTGATAATTGTTGCTGATCCTTCCAACGGGGATATATTAGCTCTTTCCGAATATTTCCAGGGCAATGATAAGCAGTTATTGTATTCATCCAGTTGTTATTATGAGCCTGGCTCTACCTTTAAACTGGTAACCGACGCCTATCTTTTGAATGCCGACATGGTTGATCCATATGATGTTTTTTACGGTGAAGAAGGTAAGGCAAAGTTTGAATTTGGTGTTTTCCGTGATGATCATCCTTATGGTTGGTTGACTTTTAGAGAATCTTTTGTCTATTCCAGTAATATCTGTACTATAAAGGCGATGGCTCATTCTGATCCCGCGGAATTTTACAGATATATCCTAAAAATGGGGTTTGGTGGTAAAACCGGGGTTGATTTTCCAGTGGAATCTGAGGGATTTTTGAGAGAGCCGGATAGCTGGTCTAAAAGATCTTTGCCCAGTATAGCCATCGGGCAGGAGATTGGAGTTACTACACTTCAAATGATTTCCGCCTATTCTGCACTTGCCAATGGGGGAGAATTGTATGTTCCGAGAATTGCTCTAAGTGTGCGTGAAGAAAATGGTAAGGTTAACGAATTTTCCCAAGTGAGAAAGAGAAGGGTTTTTTCACGGGAGGTCTCAAATACATTAAAGGGGTTTTGCAGGGATGTAGTTCTGGATGGAACCGGGGGTAATGCCGCTACAGAGATGACTACCGTGGGCGGGAAAACGGGAACCGCGCAGAAAGCGGGTAAAAAAGGATATTTGCGCGGTAAATATATGGCGAGTTTCATAGGATTTGCGCCGGTTGAAAACCCCCAGATCACATGTCTTGTTCTTCTTGACGAACCGGATTATCCCTACATTTACGGAGGGCTTTCAGCGGCGCCCGTTTTTAGTAATGTTATAGAGGGGATTTGTCTGACCACACATTATATATCACAAGGTTCTGAAAGGATGCTCTCGTTTGCAAAAGGTGAGGATCAAAGAATAAAAGCGCCGTGTTTTTACAGGCTAACTTCCTCTGAGGCCTATCGAGTGGCCTCGAGCTCAGGGGTTGGGATTCGTTGTTCGGATGATAAAGGGAAAGTGTATTCCCAGGTACCCAGTCCCGGGACACTTGTGGAAACAGGGGCTGAGATAACACTGCTTTTTAGAGAGAATGACTTGAATGAAGAAAAATCACGAATACCTGATTTGAGGGGGCTGACTATACGGAAAGCTAGAAGAATATTGATAGAGTGCGGGTTCAGGAGCACAATCAGTGGTTCCGGAGTAGTAGAGAAACAGCATCCGAAGCCTGGAAATTTACTGAAAAAAGGATCGAAAGTTAAATTGTATTGTGAAACAGGTTTTAAACTATCTGAATCCTTCATAAATAGATTGCCAAAAGGGAGAAACTGATTGCTTTTATCAGAATTACTTGAAGTAGTCGATGTGTTAAATGTTTCGGAGTTTGTCGATATTGATATTAGTGGGATTTCAACTGATTCCCGTTCTATTGAGCGGGGAAATCTGTTTATAGCTGTAAGGGGAGAGAAATATGACGGCCATGATTATATAGATAACGCTGTAGAGTCAGGAGCGGTGGCTGTTGTTGCCGAGAGAAGGGTTGACACTGTGGCTCCCATGATTCTTGTTCGGGAAACCTTGTCGGCTGTGGGTTATCTGGCTGGAAAATTTTATCGCAATCCAGCGTGCAAAATGTTTCTTGTAGGAATAACGGGAACAAATGGAAAAACTTCTTCAACCTTTTTGCTTAAATCAATCCTTGAAGAATCTATCGGGGTTACCGGCATTATCGGAACTGTTGGGTATGGAAGCGGGGAGAACATATTTTCTATGCAACGTACAACTCCCGATGCTGTGGATTTGAATAGAAAATTGGCGGCGTTCAGAGATAAAGGGTGTAAAGCGGTTGTTATGGAAGTAAGCTCTCACGGGGTTGTTCAGGGAAGGATTTCAGGGATAGAATTTGATGTGGGGGTATTTACAAACATTACCAGGGATCATCTTGATTATCACAAAACATTTGAAAGTTACCTGGATGCTAAGAGGGGATTTGTTTCGTCTCTTGTGGAGAAAGGCCGGAAGAAAGATAAAGGTAAATTGATTTACAATATGGATGACCCGATTGTCAGGAAAGTCGGTGAAGATTTTGAAGGTGCAAAACTTTCTTTCGGGGTCGCGAACAAGGCCGATATTAGCGCCCGTAATATAAAAATGGATCTTAAAAAAACCTCTTTTGAGCTTGTCGTAGAGGATAAAAGTATTGATATAGAGTTAAATCTTCTTGGGGAGTTCTCAGTTTATAATGCACTTTCAGCCGCCGCGGCGGCCCATGTTCTTGATAGTGGAATGAATGATATTAAAGCGGGATTGGATAAAGTGGAATCTGTCCCCGGGCGTTTTCAGGTTATTCCGGGCGGGAATGGTCCAACTGTTGTTGTGGATTATGCTCATACTCCGGATGCTTTGGAAAATGTTCTCGGGTTTTGCAAGAATCTTGGTCCCAGGCGTCTCATTACCGTTTTTGGCTGTGGGGGCGATCGGGATAGAGGGAAAAGGCCGATCATGGGTTCTATAGCGGCCCGGATCAGCGATTCACTGTATGTGACAACCGATAATCCGCGAACGGAGAATCCACAACGAATAATTGATGAAATTCTGGAAGGGATTGATATGGATGAATGCGATGTGGAAGTTGTTGCTGACAGGAGGGATGCTATTCGGAAAGCGGTAATGGATGCGGGAAAGAATGACCTTGTGTTAATAGCCGGAAAGGGACACGAGAAGGTTCAGATTATCGGGCAGGAAAGTTTTGAGTTCAGCGATGTCAGCGAAGCTGCAAGTGCGATAAAATTCAGGGAGGTTGGTTATCGAAATTGAGCTTGAATGGTTAGCTTATTCACTTGGATCAACTTCATATTCCGGGCAAAATCCTCTGGAAGGTTCTGTCAGAGGGGTTTCAATAGATACAAGGAATGAGTGTAGAGATAGCCTTTTCGTTGCGATTGAAGGGGAGAATGACAATGGTAACAACTATCTGGAGGAAGCGATAAGGCTTGGGGCAGGAGCTCTTCTCGTTTCGAAAGCAAACAGGGAGGGGTATAAGGGTATCTCCCGTGTGCCGATATTTGAAGTAGATGACACAGTAGAGGCCTTGCAGAAAATAGCCTCTCTCTATAAAGATAGAATTGGCGTGAAATCAGTAGGTATCACCGGAAGCGTGGGTAAAACCGAAACGAAAGAAATGCTTGCTTCTATACTTTCTTTAAAATACAGGGTTCACGCGACTCCCGGAAATTATAATAATCAGATTGGGCTTCCTTTGACAATACTTGGGATGGATGAAGATACAGAAATTCTCGTTACTGAAATGGGTGCGAGTCATAAAGGGGATATTGAGCTGCTCGCTGGCATAGCAAAACTGGATGTTGGGATCATTACGAATATTGGCCCCGGCCATCTTGAATATTTCGGTTCCATAAAGGGTGTGGCGGAGGCAAAGTCGGAAATTTTAAAATCCCTTTCAGAAGAAAAGGTCGCGATTCTCCCGGCCGATGATTATTTCTTTGATTATCTCAAAGGGAAAGCAAAATCAGATGTGGTTAGTTTCGGTTTTTCCGAGGAAGCCGATTGGAATCCTGAAGAAATTGAAAAACTGTCTGGGGGAGGATACAGTTTTGTTCTGGGCGGGCAAGATATGCAAATCAACCGTTTTGGGAAATATCACATTTTAAATGTAGCGGCAGCGGCAGCGGCGGCTTCGTGTCTTGATGTGCCAATCTCTGATATTGCCGATGCCGTTTGGGGTTTCAGGGCGATTGAAAGAAGAGGAAGAATATACAATGTGGACGGCATTTTTTTCGTTAACGATTCCTATAATTC
>JAGHBT010000203.1 GCA_021160845.1 bacterium
GATTATAATGATTGTTGGCTTTATCTATGATGAATAAATCTCTGTTTATTGGATCAACAGCGAGATTTTCCGGTAAAATTCCGCTAAGGGTGTATATTCCCGAAATCCCTTCCCCAGGGCAGGTGATTGTGAACACAGAGTTCTGTGAGATTCCTACCAAGACACCACCGGGATTGGCTTTTAATTCGAGTTGCATTTCCGAGGGTGGGGATACGTAGCTTTCCAATTCATGCGGGAGGTCGGGGGTAACCCTAAAGATTTCAGTATCGCTCGCTACGAAGAGCTCGCCCCGGGATGAGAAAGAAAGATCGATAATAATTTCATCTGTTTCGAGAACCTTTGTGATATGTTTGTTTTCCGGATCAAAGTCTATCAGGACAGAACCTGTCCCGGTGATGAAACTGGAGTAGTTAGTTGTAATAAAGATGTGGCCGGAAGGCCATTGGTTAATTGTCTCTGGAGATTCTTCCGGACATTGCAATTCCTCTGCTGTGGCGATAAAGGTCATACCTTCATTTTCGGAAGCGACACTTACGTGTTGCTCGCCGGGTTTAAATCCAAGTTGAAACCTGCAGGTTGCGAATCCATCGGTATCTGTTATTGTTGATGAGGGTGTGACAACCGCTCCGGAATCATTCGTTGAGAAGTAAACCTGGATGCCCGGACGCAAATTTCCCAAAATATCGGTTGTCAGGACAGTCATTGGTTCCGGGAGAACAACCCCAACCCTTTCCGATTGGTTATTACCGCTTACAATAGTAATCTTCGTTTGCTCATTGTATTCGTTAGTATCGTTGTCACAGGACAAGAGAGTACAGAAATATAACAAGGATATAACGGGGACAAGCGTTCTTTGAATAATTCCAGCTTTCATTTGCAAATCTCCCGGAGAAAGTAAGTTTGAGTTACAGGAGTTTCATCAATAACTATTGTAACAACTTTAGGGGAAAGTGTAGAATTAGTCAATGAAGATAGAGAATAACGATGAAATGAACTCGACGCCGGCGTATTGACGATCGGAATAAACGAACTATAGTTTAGGGCTCAATAGTCGTTTGATTTTTATTTTTCTACCTTTGATTTATAAATGGGGCATACTCCGGGCTGGAAGAGAAAATATGAGTGAAAATAATACATATCCATGGATTGTAAAACGCGATATTGATGGATTCTTTGGCCTCGCGATAGATAACCTGATTCAATTTCTCCTTATTGCTTCTCTATGTCCGGTTATAGCCGGGATTCCGGCTGAATTTGTTTTTACACGTATATTGCCTGGTGCGGCCCTTTCTCTTGTTTTCGGAAACCTTTTTTACTCCTGGCAGGCAAGGAAACTCGCGATTCATGAAAAACGCCGTGATGTAACGGCTCTTCCATATGGAATTAACACAGTCAGCCTCTTCGCCTATCTCATATTTATAATGGGCCCCGTTTACAGGGAAACGGGAAGTTATGAGATCGCGTGGAAGGTTGGGCTTCTCGCCTGTTTTTTGAGTGGGGTTATAGAATTTGGATCGGCACTCTTTATGGATAGATTAAGACGGATTACCCCGCGGGCAGCCCTCCTTTCCTCTCTGGCCGGGATAGCTATAACATTTATTTCAATGGATTTTGCACTTCAGACCTTTGAACATCCCCTTATTGCCATGTTGCCTTTGGCTATTATTTTGATTCAGTATTTTTCAAAGGTGAGATTCCCTTTTGGGCTTCCGGGGGGGATGGTCGCTCTGATAGCGGGAACTATTCTGGCGTGGTTATTCGGAATAATGGATTTTGGCGATGTGGGGAGCGCGGCTTCCAGGATTGGGTTTAATGAACCGAAATTTACAGGTGCTGAGCTCATAGAAGTTATAAAAAGTCCATACCTTTATAAGTATCTTTCAATTATTATTCCAATGGCCCTTTTCAATGTGTTTGGATCTGTGCAGAATCTCGAAAGCGCCGAAGCGGCCGGTGACAGATATGAGACCAAACCGGCTCTTGCAATGAATGGAATCGGCTCGCTTATCGCGTCTCTTTTCGGTTCCTGTTTTCCTACGACAATTTATATTGGGCATCCCGGTTGGAAGGGCCTGGGTGCAAGAGCCGGTTATTCCGTTCTTAACGGAATCTTCTTTTTGATTATTACTCTGGCGGGTTATATTGGCTTAATCAATTCAATAATTCCTATGGAGGCGGGTATAGCAATTGTTCTCTGGATAGGAATTACCATCGCGGCTCAAGCCTTCCAAGCCACGCCGCGACGTCATGCCCCCGCTGTTGTTATAGGTCTTTTTCCGGCGTTTGCCGCCTGGGGTGTAAATATTCTCAAGCAGGGCTATATGGGGGCAGGTACGACACTGGCGGAACAGGCGTCGTTAGGCATACCAATAAACGGCGTAATGGGACTTATGGCGCTTGAGAAGGGGTTTATATTTTCTTCTATGATTCTTGCCGCAATAAGTGTCTTTTTGATAGAAAAAGATTTTCTCAAAGCTTCACTGTGGTCTCTTGCCGGAATGCTTCTCGCGTTTTTTGGCGTTATTCATACTTTTAAATTCGTCGGAAATGAAACGTTCAGTGTGCTTGGTTTTAACGCGGGCGGCAAATTCGCTTTCGGGTATCTTTGTTTCGCGGTTGTTTTTTTATCATTCTATATCTATCGAAGACACGAGGCGAAGAGAGATAATATATAGATGCAGAGAAGCTATTTATTCGGCGCCAACACGTGACGATTTCCCTTCCCATTTTCAAATTGAAAACAAGCGTCATTTGCTTTTTTCAATCTGGATATGGTATAATAAAAGAAGCTAAATAAACCGGAATATCAATTTCCAAACAGGGGGCTTGAGATGATTATCCCTCAGGATATGGAAAAGAGGTATCGCCGGTTCTTGAGCGGCAGGGGGAGCGTTGTCGATTACCTTACCTCTTTGTTGGGGAAAGACAACGGCGCGTGTACCAGAGCAGGAGCCTGGGCGGCGTTAGTAATATCATGGATATATTTTGTACAAGGAAAGCTTGATCTGTCCCTATCTTATCTTCGTCGGTCTTTGAGAATATTCTATTAGCTGAACGAAGGCGAATACCCTTTGGGTCTTTGGGTGAACAGGGCGTTGATTTACAAGTACAGGGGTGAATATTCCAAAGCCGTCAGGCTTCTTAGGAATGTTTACGGGCTTTCGCTTAGAAAAGGGCAGGTGTATAGCGCCGCCAAGGCTTCTTCGAACCTTGCCTCCATTCTGGCCAGAAGGGGATCTTTGGAAGAAGCGGATTCGTATCTGAATTTTACAAGAAGAATTTATGAAGCAACCGGCAACTCGGAACAGAATAAATCCCTAAATTTAACGCGGGCAATTCTTCACATAAGGAAAAAGCAATTCTCCAAAGCGATAGATACAATCTGTGATGTCCTTAATGAATCTCATGGAGCGGCATTCAAACGCGACAGATTGACAGCTGGTTTTCTTATGTTGGAAGTATTTATACGGAGAGGAGACATGGTCGGCGCGGGGGATACCCTTGCCAATATTGCTAAGGAAAAAGAAGGACTCGAGAAATATTCCTCAAAGAGAATGATATATTTCTATCTTTATTCTTTTGTAGCCCGGGCAACAGGAAATGCTAAGGAAGCACGCGAATATCATGAAAGAGGGGAAGTGTTAAGGAAAAAGCTTGGAATTGTCTCTCCCGATAAATGGATGCCCGGCGGGGAGAAAAGGATTTTCCTAACCGGCAGTAGCGGTGGAGTAATAAAAAATGAAAATGTTGCCGAAACAGGTTCGGTGTATTTCAGCCGGGACATTTTAAGTAACAGGAAGGCTCGAGGTAGTGAGTTTATTACAGTTGATGAGAGGATAAAAAGGCTGCTCCAGCGGATAAAGGAAATCTCCAGTATACCTCTACCGATTCTCCTGTGTGGAGACACCGGTACGGGAAAGGATATTATAGCCAGGATGATTCACGGTTGGAGCGAGAGGAATACAATGCCCTTTGTTTCTGTGAATGTTGCCGCGCTTGCTCCGTCACTTTTTGAAAGCAGTTTTTTTGGACACGTGAAAGGAGCCTTTACCGGAGCTGTAGGAGATAATATTGGATTTGTAGAAGCCGCGGGTAATGGAACGATATTTCTTGATGAGATAGGTGAACTAAGAGCGGATTTACAGACGAAGCTGCTGAGATACCTTGATAGCGGTGAATATCTTGTTGTGGGGGAGTCAAAAGTTAAAATGGGATCGGCCAGAATTATTGCCGCCACGAACAAAAATCTTGAATCCGCGGTTGAGAAAGGGGAATTTCGAATCGATCTTTATCATAGATTAAATGTGTTTAATTTCAGGATTCCCTCACTTGCTGAGAGAAAATGTGACATTGAGATTATGGCCGGATATTTTATCAGAAAAGCATGCGGTGATTTTAACATTGCCCCCGCAAGGTTAAGCGAAAACGCCACAAAGGTACTTGAGCGTTATTCCTGGCCGGGAAATGTTAGGCAATTGAAGAACGAGATCATAAGGGCATTGTTTAGAGCGAAATCCGGTTTTATAAGGGCTTCGGATTTGTCATCGGTGATTTTAGCGGAGACTGTAATTTCAAATGACGCTGGGTATCATTCTCTCGATGAGCGTATGGCAGTGATGGAAAAAGAAGAAATAGTAAAAGCCCTAAGAGAAACCCGCGGAAATCGGTCTATGGCGGCGAGATTGTTAGGTCTTGAGAGACCCACTCTTATATACAGGATAAAACGGCACGGATTAAACTAGAGAATAAAAATTCTTATTATCCCTTTTTCTTGTTTATAGATATATAACAAGGTTGTGAATTGGCGCGGCGGGGGCCACGGTGAAGATTAGCGCTTTTTTTTCTATAGATATAATAAGATTATAAATATACAGGCGAAAGATGGCTAATGGTGTCTCTATAGCTTGTAGCCTATTTTGCGCAGGAAGGCTGATCTCCATTTTTTGTCTTCATCGCCCTCGATCCCAAGTGGGCTCGCTCCGTCAATCACTCCGAGTATTCCCCGCCCCTGCAGTGTTTCGCCGACAATTACTTCTACGTCATTAGCGGTCGCGCAAAATATTCTACATACCTCGGGAACATTTTTTATTGCGTTTAGTATATTGATGGGAAAGGCATCCTTCATAAAAATTATAAATGAATGACCGGCGCCGATAGCTTCGGCATTTGATTTTGCGAGATCGATCATTTCTTCATTATTGCCGGAGTAACGGATCAGTCTTCTATCTGAAGCCTCGCAGAAGGCCAGCCCGAATTTTATTCCGGGGACCGATGTTAGCGCGGTTTCATGTAGGTCTTCTACGGTTTTTATAAAGTGGGATTGCCCGAGAATGACATTAATGTCCTGGGGTTTATTTATTTTAACGATTTTTGTTCTCACGCGATACCTCTCTTGAAGATTCAGTATAGGGATAGCAGTTAATAATTTATATTGTACTCGTTAATTTTGTTATGGATGTGCTGTCGGGAGACTTTCAGGAGTTTGGCTGCTTTTGTAACTTTTCCTCCCGTCTTTGACAAGGCCTCTGTTATAATCTGTTTTTCAACAGATTTAAGATTTTGTTTTAGGGAATCTTTTTCCTTAACCACTGTGTTTATTCCCCCTTTATCCGTGAATTGGGGAAAATGTTCTTTTGTCAGCACATGAGAATCTCCGCTCAACGCGAGGGCCCTCTCTATAGTATTTTCAAGCTCCCGAACATTTCCCGGCCACTCGTAGGAGAGAAAATCTTTTGTCACTTCGGGCAAAATGGTGATTTTGCCCTTTTTCATTTTTTTGGAGTATTTCTCAAGAAAATGCGCGACGAGGGGAAAAATATCTTCTCGTCTGTCTCTCAGAAGCGGAATTGTAATCGGGACTACATTCAATCTGTAGAAAAGATCGCTTCTGAATTTACCCTCATTTATGTCGGTGCCAAGATCTTTGTTAGTGGCGGCTATTACCCGTACATCGACTTTGCGTGTTAGATTCTCTCCCACCCTTCGTATTTCCCCTTCCTGAAGTGTCCTCAAGAGTTTTACCTGTAGTGCTTGCGGCATGTCTCCTATTTCGTCAAGGAAAATTGTTCCACCGCTGGCGGTTTCAAAAAGCCCGGGTTTATCGCTAGAAGCGCCCGTAAAAGATCCTTTTTTATGACCAAAAAGTTCACTTTCGAGAAGTTCCCTGGGCATAGCGCTGCAGTTAATAATAATGAGTTTTTTATCTTTTCTCGGGCTGTTATAATGGATTGCCTTCGCTATGAGTTCTTTCCCGGTACCGGTTGCTCCGGTAATCAGGACGGTAGTGTCAAATAAAGCTATTTTGCTGATTATGTTAAAGATATCAAGCATGGATTTACTTTTACCGATTATCCCGGAGAATTCATATTTATCTGAGAGTTCCTGCTTTAATTTCCTGTTTTCCCTTGCTAGATTTTCCTTGGATAGGATAAGCGCTCCGTGAAGACGAGCATTTTCAATTGCTATTGCCGCCTGTGATGAAAAAGCAGATACGATCGATATGTCATCTTCAGTTATATCTCCGGATAGTCTACTGGCGTCGGTATAGATAACGCCGATGATTTTTTTATCTAGCTCAAGGGGTACACAGATGGCTGTTCTAAGCTGTAGGTCGATAACGCTTTCCTTGTTTCTGAACTGTTCGTTTTCCATAAGGTCGGAAATAAATAGAGGAGTTCCCTTCTGGGCTACTTCATTGATTATGCTGTAGCTGACCTCAAAATCCCTTTCTTCAAGAGTACGCTCATTTTTATCTCTGGCTATCCTGAATGTCATTTTCCCATTGTTGTTTGCCAGCATAAGAAACCCTCTATCCGTATCGGCGAGTTTGATTATTGAATCTATAATTTTCGCGAGTAGTTCATTGAGGTTCAATGTGGAGTTTAGAGCCCTGGTAACATCTATCAGTATTTCAAGTTTGTTGATTCTGTATCGGCTTTTTTCCAGTTCCTCAGCATCCCGCGCTTCGGCTTGAGCTGTTTCGGATTTCTTTATTCTGTCGAGGTTTTCCTCCGCTTCCGAGAAAAAATCATCAGGGTTTTTGTTTCTTCCGTTTTCCATATTAGGATATTTTCCTTCAAAGTTCTGCTGAACACTATACTCTGATGTAGCGGCTTTTCGACCGAACCACGCATATACCGATTGGAGTGGACACAATTCAATTATCATTATTTAACTAATGTACAACTA
>JAGHBT010000284.1 GCA_021160845.1 bacterium
CTTCTTATCTCAGACACCTTCCTTACAAACATATGAGCCATCTGAATAGGAAGGGGCATAAGAACATCGGTTTGTCTGCATGCGTATCCAAACATCATTCCCTGATCACCCGCGCCACCTTTATCAACGCCCATGCCGATATCACCCGATTGTCCCTCGATAGATGTTACGACTCCGGATGTCTGATACGCGAACCCAAGTTCCGGCTTTGTATATCCAATCTCTTTTACAGTTTCTCTTACTATTTTCGGAATATCAATATATGCTTTGGTGTGAATCTCGCCGCTTAAGAAAGCCATACCCGTAGTTACAAGTGTTTCACAGGCCACTCTCCCGTCTGGGTCCTTATCCAGAATGGCGTCTAAAACAGCGTCTGATATCTGATCGGCAACCTTGTCAGGATGCCCTTCAGTAACAGACTCTGAAGTGAACAAATGTTTTTTGCTCATAATATCCTCCTTAGTAATAAAATGCTTTTGATTGATTTTAATCTCTTTACTACAAACCAACCTTGATCGATCAGAATTAGTAACCCACGGCCAATCACTTCCCTACTCAAACTCCAACCATCTTCTTATCGGAACAATGTCAAATAATTATAACAAAATCCTTTTCCGGTTTACCCTTCACTTCTTAAGTGCAAAGCGGAATTATTACCGATATTAACACTCTTCTTATTTCCAATAATCTCTGCCATTGAGCCAATAACGCTGTCAGTTAAAACAATGTCTTGTATGCTGCTACCACTATTCACAATCGAATTCTCTACTATCGAATTGTTGATTCTGCAATCCGCCGAAATCGAAACATACGGCCCTATAATCGATCTTTCAATACTGCTGCTTTCGTCAATCCAACAGGGAGGGATAATTATTGATCCCTCCCTTGCCGACTTACTTTCGCATTTATTTAACAATGTTCGATTAGTATCAAGCAATGTTTCTATCTTCCCGCAGTCATACCAACCATCTATCTGGTAGGGTTTAAATTTTATACCTTCTTTTATCATTAATGCCAGAGCGTCCGTTATCTGATATTCACCCTTCGTTTTGATATCCTTCTCAATAACATTCTCGCACGCGCTGAAAAGCCGAGTTGAATCCTTAAAATAATAAAGCCCCACTATAGCAAGATTGCTCTTGGGCCTTTCCGGTTTTTCCTCGATTCTGGTTATAATACCATCGGATATTTCAGCAATTCCAAAACGAGTTGGATCAGCGACTTCTCTAACTCCAAGTACATAATCTCCTTCCAGTGGTATACTGGAAAAATCGGCCTCAATTATTGTATCACCAAGAATAATTATCAATTCCGAGTTGTCAGCATATTTTCTTGTTAGATTTACAGCGTGAGCAATGCCCTTTGGCTCTTCCTGCACAACAAAATTAACGGGAAGATCATACTCATTCATAATATACTCACGTATCATTTCCCCCTTGTACCCGATAATGGGGATGAGTTCGGTAACTCCCATATCAAGAAGGTTGTCAATGATATGGCCAAGGATCGGGCGACCGGCAACACTTATCAGTGCCTTCGGGGCCGCATAGGTATGAGGACGAAGGCGCTTCCCTATTCCGGCTACAGGAATAACTGCTTTCATGATTCTCCCATCTTTAGTAGTTTCTTTATCGTCTCAATTTTCCCAATGAGAATTAACCCAATTCGCCACCCAACAACCAGACAAACACTTATTACTATCTTCTGACAGCGAGGGTTCTATTCTATAGAGACTTTCGGGATAAATTCCTTTAATTGCGGCCTTTTTTCTCTTATAAAGTCGCATAGCAACACGCGCACTTCATGTGCAGTTGATCTTCTCAGTATCTTCTTGACGAGCGAACGGGTTTCATCAAATGTTACCGAACGAATAATCTTCTTTATTTCAGGTATCTGATAGGAAGGAGCGCTTATCTCGTCTAACCCCATTCCGATAAGCGCCAACACGCCTAGGGCGCCTTCGCTTGCAGCCATTTCACCACATAACCCAACCTTTATTCCTTCTTTCCTGGCTGCCTCCACCGTATCACGTATAAAACGAATGATGACTGGATGAAGCGGATCATATAAATATGAAATTTTACTGTTTCCCCTATCAACCGCCATAGAATATTGAACAAGATCATTTGAACCTATACTGAAGAAATTAACCTCTTTTGCAAGATGGCGCGCCAATGCAACTGCGGAAGGTGTTTCTATCATTACGCCGATTTCAACATCTTCGTCTATTTTATAACGTTCTTTTAACAAATCTTCTTTTACCTCATAGCATATTTGTTTCGCGGCTCGCACTTCTTCAATAATGGATACCATTGGGAACATTATCTTCACTTTTCCATGCGCTGAAGCCCTGTATAATGCTCTTAGCTGGGTTCTGAAAATATCCTTCCTTGAAAGTGTAAACCGTATTCCCCTCCACCCCATAAACGGATTAGCTTCTTTAACAGTTCCAATCCAATCCGCAATTTTGTCCCCTCCGACATCAAGAGTTCTAAAAATCACAGTTTCAGGGGCCATTTGTTTAACAACATCACTGTAATATCTATACTGCGCCTCTTCCCCCGGGAGAGAAGAACGGGCAATAAAAAAATATTCCGTCCTGAAAAGCCCAACACCTTTCGCGCCGTGGTTCATCACATCATCTATTTCATCCAGACTCGCAATATTAGCTGACAATTCAAAATTTCTCGCATCCAGTGTTGTCGCGGGATAGTCTTTCAAAGTCAGGAGTTCTTCCTCCATCTCTTTGAATTTCTTCTCAGCGTTTTTATAGAGTTTTATTGTATTCTCTTCAGGCCGCAGAACAACCTGGCCGGTGATTCCATCAACAATAATACTATCGGAAGGTCGCACTTTTTGA
>JAGHBT010000068.1 GCA_021160845.1 bacterium
CCTTTATTTCCTTAGCTTCACTCATTTTTGCTTTCCCGCTTTCTCGAGCTCTTCAAGCCAATCCGGATGATAATCCTTAAAATGGAAATGGTTCAGCGCATATTCTCGTGTTATAAAATCTTTTCTCATCGGGGGCATCCCTTTCCACTCGGTGAGTATAAATTTCTCCATATCATTGTTTCCATCGAATACAATGCCGAACATTTCATGGATATCGCGTTCAAAAAATTTGGCTGGCTGCCAGAGAGAAGAAATTGATGTATAATGAGGTTCTTCCTCCCGGGGGATACGTACCTTAGTACTTACAATCACTTTCCTGTTGTAGCTCCAGAAATGATACACAATTTCAAATTCTCCGTTGTCTATCCAGTCCACGCAGCTTATCGCGGAGAGGTGAGGAAAATCCCAGTTTTTCTGCATTCTTACGGCGAAATCTATTATTCGGCTGGAATCGATCTTAACCTCGACCCTTCTATCGCTTATAACCTTGCATTCAGCATCCCCGAAGACGGTTTTGATATCGTTTATAATATTATTTTCAGCTTCGTACTCCATCTTATTCTCTCTTCCGCCGGTTTCCTTTTATAAAGGAGAATTTTTATCTTTTATTCCCCGGTCAAGGCTGCTGAATGTCGAATTTCTCTCCGTCGGCCTTTATATCGTTATAAGTTTCTATTTTGCCGAAGACCCTCTCCTGGTTCTTTCTATAAAAATCGTAGTTTGTATAATAATCCTTCCAAGAATTGGCTTTACCTTCGTCGATTCTTTGGATCAATTTGGTAAAAGATTCAATAATGGCTTCCGGCCTCGGCATACAACCTGCGATGTATATCTCCACAGGTAGGTACATATCTAATCTTTTAATTGTTGCGTATGAGTTCCAGTACATTCCCCCATTAATGGTGCAAGATCCGAAGGCCACAACCCATTTTGGTGACTGCATCTGTTCATAGCTTAAAATTATCCTTTTAAGCGTTTTAATGGAGAGATAGCCTGTTATAAGAAGTAAATCCGCCTGACGCGGAGTAACCATAGGCAATACCCCAAACCGTTCCATATCGAAACGCGCCGTCATCGTCGGGGGCAGTTCAATTGCTCCGCATCCGGTACAATAGTGAAGCATCCAGAGAGATCGTTTAGTCAATTTTGCCAGGACTTTATCCCACGCGTTTCTCTGTGTGATTTGTTTTTTCATACCTTAACTCCGTAATTGTTGAAAAATAATAAGGATAATTCCCAAGAGAGCAAGGGACCCCGGTATTTTCCACATGAAACGCATAGCATCATCTACTCTGTATCTTCCGAATACGATATTGACGCTTAGAACCAAAGTAAAAACAATAAGCTGTTTTACTATTAATCCTATCCATGTAAATGCTCCGCCTAAGAAGAGGTTGATAAAAATTGTAAGCTCCAGGAATATTGTTATTGCGTGTGTTATAAACATAATGCCGAGGAATTTGCCTCCCATCTCTGACATAGGGCCTGTCGCAATTTCATGCGGCGCAACATAAACCTCGAAGGGTTTTTCTCCTAACATTCCCTGAAGGGCGAACAGAGCTGCTAATCCTAATAGAGGATTTGTCACAATACCCCAACTGGCAATACCGTTGGACTGTTGTATTTGTATTAAATCGAACATTGATGTTGTGTGGTTTAGCATGCCCATTCCGATAAATGAAAGGACAAAGGGTACATCGTATCCTGCAAGCATCATTAACGCACGGGAAATACCAATGCTTCCATTAGGGTTGGCTGTTTCCCCAACACCAAGCGCCATTCCCAAGGACGGGACTAAAATGAGATACATAATAACAAGCATATCGCCGTATCCTGCGAAGTATGAAAACCCCGGGACAGGTATAAACATTAGCGTCGCAAGTGTGCCGCCCAAAAGCATAAGTAAAGAAATATCGTGCATCCATCCATGTGAAATATTTGTTCTCTTCGTCATAAGTTTCACGATATCGTAGAACGGCTGAATCCACGAGGGTCCGTATCTGCGCTCTACTCTGGCGTTGAATTTACGAGAATAACCCATATACATAATGCCGATAAAAAAGGCTATAAATGGATAAAAAACAATCCACAGAACAGTGTTCATGGTAACTCCCTGCAGAACAAAACAGAAACATGGCGATTTTTTAAATCTCAAAATAACATCTATTATATTTTATATAAAGAAACGATTGAGAAATATAGATAGTAAAGATTATTAAATCAAAAGATAATTTGCCCCTGACAGAAAAATTGGGTACGAATATTTACTAAAGAATAGTGTCTCAGAAATAATTATTAAAAATTGACAGGATTTAATCCTTTAGGTATTGAACTTCGAGGTATGGGATAAAATTACCTTCTTCAACCAGTTTCTTTTTGCTCTTCTTTCCAATATTAATTGTGGTTTTGGCTAACTGATATTTCATGCTCGGCCAGTATGATACTTCCACATTTACTGTATAATTGCCATTTTTGACAGCTTTGCCTTCAAAGTTTTTAAGGTCCCAGGTATAAATATGATGCCCGATATTTATACTGGCGCTTGTAACGGCGTCGATGTTAGCAAATCCCGATGATTCAGCCCAGATGGGGAGTACAATCTGACTATCCTTTACGTGCCCGCTGAACCCTGAAACATAAATGGTGTTAACATAATTCCCCTGTTCATTTTCTATCCAGATCGCGGTTTGAGGGGGAATCTCATCCTGAAACCCGAGTACAAAATCGATTATAAGACATGGTTTTTCCATTTTTGATGGATCAATTTTTTTTATCTCGGGGCGGACGGAGTTGTAAACCATCTGAGCGGCCGCGGATTCTGAATGTCTTACAGCTATATCAATCCAATAACTCATCCCCTTCTTTTGATAAGCTACTCCCAGCAAATACAGAGCTTCCGCTTTGAGCGAGTCAGAAACTTCGCTATTGATAACCCAATTAAGGTCTTCTATGCCTTGTTCAAGCTTTTGGGCGAAGAAGGGGAAATTAACTCCCATAGAGCCTCTGATAAATCTGAGTTCGGGATCGTCGGGTGCCAGTTCAACAGCCTTGTCGAAATTTTTCATCGATTCGAAAACGAGAGTTGTTCTTAAATCTGTGTTTCCGGCTATTCTGTCGTCATATCCTTTTTCCCCCAGTTTAGCAATTGTTGTCCCAAGCCATTTATAGGCAACGGCATTTTTAGGGTTTTCTTCAGCTGCTTTTCTAAATTTTTCTCTTGCCTGCTGATAATCTCCACGCTGAAATGCTTCTCTGCCCAGTGTTATTAATTTACCTGAATCAACCCCCCTTTTATTTAATACCGTTTCAGTTTTTACTTTTTCGGATTCAGGTTCATTCTTATCTGTAACCTTAAGTTTTTTGATCTTTGCTTCAGCGGATTTAGCTTCATCAGAGTCTGGAGCGATCCTGGCTATTTTCCCCCATGCGTCTACGGCTTGATCTATATCCCCATTTTTTTTGTAAGCTTCTCCGAGCAGGTTCCATGTGAGGATTGTGTTTTCAACGGATAGTTTATCTGGAGATTGGCTGATAATATCGCATATCAGCTGAAGGTCTTTTATTCCCCCTCCCAGCTTGCCGAGAAATTCAGGGACTTTTACTGACATAAGCCCTCTAAATAGCAGAGCGATTGGATTATTATGATCCAGCGACACGGCTTTATCAAGAATCTTAAAAGATTTTGAACTTAGCTGGCCCGCCTCCATGAAATTGTCTGTTTGCCCGGCTTTCATCCCTGTATATAGTCCGGTATAAGCGTAAAGAGTTGAGTTATCTGGGAATTCGCCGAGGGCGTCTTCGAGTACCAGAAGGGCTTTATACAGTTCTCCGGATCTCTGATATCCTTTTGCCTTGTCAATATATTCATCGATTGACCCGGCAAAAAGGGTGTTTGAAACAAGGGTTAAAATAAGTGTGAGAATTATGATAGGAGCCTTCTTCATATTAATGCCTTTCTTTAAAGTTTTTTTACAGTAAACGGTACGGAGTCTTGTCAGGCGTATAAATATCGGTTGGAGTCGATGACACTGTTTTTTATATCGTCCACTCAGCCGTAAATACGTTTACCAACGAATATTGTTTCATCACATTTTTTAATTTGGTGCTTTCCGTAAGGGCTGAGGATAAATAACTAAATAATTCGTATCTCTGTACGATAATTGGAATGTAGCAAATTATTAGAATAAGAATAAATAG
>JAGHBT010000307.1 GCA_021160845.1 bacterium
ATGTTATCTTGTTCCGCTTCATCATTATCGATCGTACCTTGCTCTGAATTAGCATTCTCTGATTTATTATTAGTTTTTATATCTTCATCTTTATCGTCCAATTTAGTATTCAAAATATCCAGAGCCTCAACTTCCGTTTCAAATTCTTCAATTTCCGGAAGCTCTCTGTAGTTTTTCAGCCCGAGATACTCAAGAAATCTCTTTGTGGTTGAATAGAGAAAAGGTTTCCCGATACCATCCCCCCGCCCGGATACAATAATCAATTCTCTGTCTGTAAGAGTTAAAAGCACCCCCCCACAGTTTACTCCTCTTATTACTTCAATCTCGGGCCGGCTCACAGGCTGTTTATAGGCAATTATTGCCAGTGTTTCAAGGGCGGCTCTGGAAAGTTTTGATTTCCTCTTGTTTTTATAAAGCCTCTTTACTGTCTCTGAAAACTCAGGGAGGGTTGTCACCTGAAAACCACCGGCTACTTCTACGATTCCGAAACTCCTGAAATGTTCATCGTAAAACCGCGAAAGGGAATCAATCGCCGTCTTAATGTATTTCACAGAAGGGGCCTCGATCAACATAGCAAGTTTATGGGTCGAGATAGGTGTATCAGAGGCAAAAAGAAGGGCCTCGACCTGTTTTTCAATAATTTGTTCAAGCTGCTCGTCTATTTCAGTTTCAATACTCTTGTCTTTCAACTACCTTAATATCCTCTCTTCTATAAATCCAGATATCGTTACCACCCAACATCTGACGGGCTATGATAAAGCCACCACGAATAAGCTCAAGAATAGCCAAAAAGATAGCAATAATTTCTATCTTGCTATCAGCTTCTTTAATGAGCTCGGTGAATAGAATTTCAGAATTATTGTTTATTCTTTCTTTTATAAAATCAATTTTTTCGTCGACGCTATGCGATTCAATCTCAACCCTGTATGTAATCTTTTTCCTTAAATCTTTCAGGATGGTCTTAAAAGCATCCATAAGATCAAAAAGTGAAAGTTCCATCTTTGGAATAGTATTTTTTTCTTCAATATATTCCGGAACCGGACGAACAAAGACATCCCTCCTGCTTGATTCCTTACCGGCCAGATGGTCAGCCGCTTTTTTAAATTTCTTATATTCAATAAGGTTCCTTACCAGTTCCTCGCGTGGATCTTCCTCTTCTTCCTCTACTACTCTCCTCGGCAGGAGCATTTGAACCTTTATTCTCATAAGCGTAGCGGCCATGACAAAGAATTCACCCGCCACTTCGAGCTCAAGTTCCTTCATAATTTCAATATAGGAAAGGTACTCACGAGTTATATGCGCTATTGGAATATCGTAGATATTTATCTTGTCTCTTCGAATAAGATGAAGGAGAAGATCCATGGGCCCCTCAAAATGTTCCAGTTTGACCTGATATGCCAACTCTCGTCTTTTATGGTCTCTTTCGAACATAAGACAACTTTCCTTCTCTACTACATAAAAAAACACACTGGGTGTATGCTACGTTAACAGCGACTTTGTGTCAACTTTTTTAGTTTATTTGGAATTTCCCCATTTCAGCAATAAACCAAAAATATCAGATTCGAGACGAAGGAGAAATAAATAACGCTATACAAACACAAGCCCCTCGTTCTCTCTTAAGAATTCCTTTAGGTTCTCGAGTCCCAGCAATGGAGTTTCAGAAGTTGCAATAGCAGTTACAGGAATTCCAGTGAAAACCTCTTTGATTCGCCGGTTAGATTCTCCTTTCTGCATTTTATTACAAATTATACGCTCTATATCTATATTCATTTCTTTTAACCCTGAATATATCCGTTCCGATTCTGCGAATGAAAGAGTGTCAGGGTTTGTAACAAGATTAATCTTGGACAATTCGATGTTTTCGAACTCATCTTTAAGAGAGAGAAAATAATCTCTCTTTGTATTAAGTCTGTTATATATCTTGTCAGTTTCACTTTCCTTTTTCATAAATCTTATCTTTGTAATTATTTTTCTTTTCTCAATAATCTCCCGTCGAAAATTAATCAGTTGGTCAATCCACACGAGAGAAAGGGCCGGGAGATTAAAAAATTTCAGTGCGAGCGCCGTGGGCGGCATATCAAAAATAATATAATCATATGAAATAAAGTCCTTTCTTATCTTATTAAACGCGAGGATCAGCGCGTATTCCTCAAGCCCAGGGGAATGTTTTATTACCTTAAAATACTTTTCAAGGTTAAAGGCCGTCAGATATGAATAAGTTCTGTTAATCTGTTCTCGTATTTCATCCAGATAGGCCATGGCCCACCTTTCCTCATCAACCTCCATCGCCGAAAGGCCGGGTATAATGCTGTGAGGTTTGTCTGAGAGCTTCTTTTCGAAAATGTCTGACAGATTGTGGGCGGGGTCCATCGAAACAACAAGCGCGCGGCGCCCCCCTTCTCTAAATGAAACAGCGCAGAGAGCGGCCACTGTCGATTTGCCGACACCACCTTTTCCCACAAAGAATATACTGACCGGTTTTTGCATGGCTAATCTATGTCAAAAATAGAAAACAAGTCCGATAACGGCTCATGAGCGGTATCAACCTTATCGGTCATTAAAATGAGCTCTTTCTCCATAAGGGGCATAAGATCGAGTGAAATCTGCATGGG
>JAGHBT010000181.1 GCA_021160845.1 bacterium
AGGTTCTTTCGTTTGTGTTTTCGTTCAGTCTCCGGGGAGTGGGTGAGAACAAGTATCCCATGTATCTCGCGTTTGTCGGTGTGTTATTCTTTGAAGTTATACTGGGATACACACTCGCGTTTATCTTTTCGCTGTCGCTCGCGGGCTTGTGGATAGCGGCTTTTGGAGATGAATCTTTTAAGGTTCTTATGGCGAGAAGGCGTTTCCATAAAAGGATAGCGGATCTAAAAAAACGGAAAGCAAGTGAGCAGAAATGAACTCTTTCTTTATTACATTTGAAGGGATTGAAGGATCGGGTAAATCAACGGTAGCGTCATCGATATCAAAGCGGTTCGAAGATGCCGGTTATACGCCGCTTTTGACTCGCGAACCGGGGGGGACGCGCTTATCTGAGGATATCAGAAAAATTCTTCTTGATCCGAAAAGAAATGATATGTGTGAGAAAACAGAATTGATGCTCTACCTCGCGAGTAGAGCTCAACTTGTTAAGGAAGTTATTAAACCGGCTCTTGATAACGGTAGAATTGTTTTGTGCGACAGGTATTTTGACGCCACAATGGCGTATCAGGGATGGGCGCGCGGTATTGGAGAAGAAATGATAAGCCAGCTTAACAAGGTTACGGTAGGAAATGTGATTCCTGATCTTACCTTTCTTCTTGATCTTTCCGTGGAGGAAGGATTTGGGAGGGGTCCGGAACACAGGGAAGAAACCGGCGTGCGTGTCCGTGACCGTCTTGAACTTGAAGATATGGAATTTCATAAAAGAGTCCGTGCAGGATATCTTAGAATTGCCGATAGGGAAAAGGAGCGTGTGAAACTTATCGACGCTTCCAAAAAGTTTGATTTTGTTCTCTCTGAAATCACACGGAACATAAATGATCGTTTCGGTTTAAGTATATAAGAGTTAAGATACTTATTTTTCTAAGTGACGTTATTTGATTTCCCTGTTTGGATATTGCTATATTCGAGTGAGTAAATATTTATAACTCGTTTAATACGGGGGAGCTTAAGTTTGTAACATATTGGTTCTATTCAATATTTCATCGGTTTCTGAATTGGATTTTCCGTACTGAATTTTGGAGGTTTGTTTTGAATTGGAAAAAACTGTCACTTTTGTCTTTGATACTCGTTGTTGTAATGGCCGGAGCGTTTCTTGTTTGGGGTGGAGAGTGGACTCAGAAGGAAAAGGATGATTCGTTCAAAGATCTGGATCGTTTCCAAGAGGTCCTTACGAAGATTCAGGATTATTATATTGACGAAAAGGATTTCGGTGAACTTATTGATGCCGCTATCGACGGCATGCTAAGTGAACTGGATCCGCATTCAATTTATCTAGATGAGCTTGCTTACCAAAATCTAATGATCAGCACCAAAGGTAAATTTGGCGGCTTGGGCATAACGATTTCGGTTAGAGATAAGTTTCCAACTGTAATATCTCCCATAGAAGGAACCCCCGCTTTCCGGTTGGGTATTCAGGGGGGTGACAGGATCGTTCAAATAGAAGGCGAATCTACAAAGGGATGGACATCTAACGATGCAGTCTCAAAGTTACGCGGAAATCCCGGGACGAAGGTTAACATTACGATTGCGAGGGAAGGGTTACCCGATTCATTGGAGTTTGATATAACAAGGGAAATAATCAATGTTCCGAGTATTAACTATTCAACAATTATTGACAGTGTGGGCTATATCAGAATATCAAGGTTTGCCCAGAAAACTGCTAATACCCTTGATGGCGTACTAAATGACTTAGAGAAACAGGGTATCAAAGGAGTTATCCTGGATCTTCGATCCAACCCCGGGGGACTCTTGAAGTCGGCATGTTCCGTATCCGATCTCTTTCTTGAGAAGGGGCGAATGATTGTTTCCACGAAAAGCAGGCTGGAAGAAAATAACAGGGAATACAAAGCTGCAAAAACGAATAAGCATGGTTCTTATCCGGTAGTTGTTATGGTAGATGGGGCAAGCGCCTCAGCTTCTGAGATTGTTGCCGGGGCCCTTCAGGATTGGGACAGGGCTATTATTGTCGGGCAGACATCTTATGGAAAGGGTTCAGTGCAGAGTGTTTTTCCCGTTGGGGATGCTGCCGCGCTGAAACTTACAACTCAACACTATTTCACCCCGAGCGGTAGATGTATACACAAAAAAAGGGATAGGGATGGAGAGGTAGTTGGGGAAATAAAAGAGGGTGAGGTCCGCGAAAAATTCTATACGAACGCTGGAAGGATTGTTTATGGCGGTGGGGGAATAACTCCCGACTGGAAGATCGAATTGCCGGACATGACTGATTTACAGCGTGAATTTGTGATCAGAGGGGTGTTTTTCCCCTTCGCGGTTCATTATATGGCCTATAACGATGTTGATGAAGATTTTGATGTTGATTCGAAGGTTCTCGACGAATTTAAAGAATTTATAAAGACCAAGGATGTTAAGATTTCCAAGGAAAATTGGACGAAAGAAAATATTGATTTTGTTAAGATTGGAATAAAGAGATAGGTATTTCGCAAAGTGATGGGGACGAAAGGCGCTTATATTGCCGCGCTTCCGGAAGATGAGGAGTTTCAGGAGGTGCTGGGAATGTTTAAGGATAGAAATACTCTTTCCGGGATGTTTAAATATGTTGAAGAA
>JAGHBT010000235.1 GCA_021160845.1 bacterium
CGTATACACTCATCGGATACCTCTCCGCGAGCCTCTCCAGGTCTGCTTTAGCAATATTGTTCATTCCCACCTCGATTTCCAAAGAGGAACGCCAGAGAAGAACCCGGGGCAGAAGGGGCGATTCGGAAAAACGCTCCTCGAACATCCCCAAAGAATCTATCGCATTTATTAACTTGCCCCTGTTGTCAAAGAAACGAGCGGAAGCAAAAAGGTCGAGTGCTCCTTTTTCCCTATCGATCTCCTTCTTAATAAACATTGCCAGTTCAAGCGCATCGTTTGCCGTGTTATTCGAGGAATATTCCTCAGCCAATTTCGAAAATCCGGCCAGAGCCATCGAGTACTTCCCGGAATAAAAATGAAGCTCCGAAAGCCTGAATTCCACCTCGGGAACTATAGTTGAATCGCTATCCAAAACAAGCGCTTTAAGCTCTTTTTCGGCTTCTTCTCTTCGGTCCGATATCGAGAGAGCTTCAGCACGCATTATTTTCGCTCTCTTTTCAATGCTTTTCCGCCGCCATTTTGAACGATCCAGAATATCGAGAGCCTTCTCCGGACTCCCCATACCCTCAAGCTGAATCTCGGCCATAAGAAGGCGCGCGTTGTCATAATAGGGACTTGCAGCCCAATGACCCATAACTCCCTCAGCAGCTCTAAAAGCCTCCTCAAGCCTCTTTTGGCTGTAGGGCCACACGCGCACCGCTTGAATAAATTTTAGTTTCGCCTCCAACAAAATTGCCTTGGGTGCCATCCTGCTCTTGTCATATTCTTCAAGAAAACGCCTTGTGGATTGAAGCAGGAAATTCTCATAATCTTCACCACCCATCTTTTGATTCATTTGCGCGACAGAGTATATAAAAGAATAGTAAAGATTTTCGTCCGGAAGATCGCCGTCTTTACCTGATAAAAGCTCCCACGCTTTTTTATACCTATCAGCCTCCACAAAAAGAAGCGCCTTTACCAAATTCATGAATTCATTTTCTTTTTCCTGCCGGTCGGCAACCGCATCGAACAATGACAAAAGGGCGCTATCTTTCCCTGATTCTACAAAAATTTCCAGGATCGTATCAGCGCTTCTTAAATCCCTTTTCCTTTCCTCACTGGACAATCGATTCAATTCATCTTGAAAAGCATCGTTTGTTTTTCCGAGAATCCTTTCCCAATTCACTATTTTTCTCATGCGCGATCTATAGTACCCACCAACAGCCCCCTCACGAAGCACCGAAATGGCATTCGCGTACTGTCCTGCGTCCCATAGCAATACCGCTACATTGTCATAATAAGGAACCTTGCTTTTATCTCCGACCAGCATTCTTCTCCAGACTTTTTCAGCCTTCTCTTTCTCCCCCATTTCGAGATAAGCCCGCCCAAGAATTTTTACAAATTCAAAATTCCGAGCTTTCACCTTGAGTTTTTTTTCAAGGAAAACAATGGCTTCTTCAGCTCTCCCCACCCTAATATAGACATCGGCCAGTAATTTCGCTGTTACATCACTATCCGGATGTTTCTGATACAGCCTCTCAAGAATACCCAAGGCTTCTTTATACTTCCCGTCTATTACAAGCCTTTTTACTTTAGCTCTCCCCGTCTCGATATCCACCCGTTTTCTCTCCCCTGCCGTATCAATAATACGCTTTCGAGTCTCGGTATTATTTATTTCCCCCGGGACAACCCGTGCAGCGGCCTGGCATACCCCCGGATTCACCAACCCGGCGGCAAAAAGAAAGATCGTGAATAAAAGAACCCATGCATATCTTCTGACATGAGATATATGTAACAAAACGACTTTTTTTATGTGCCCACCCGTGTGTTTCATCTTATTCATTTCTGCAATTCTGACAAAAGGATTCATTCGCCGCGTTTTCTCACCTGTCTGGAGAGAGCCCGGAAATACAATTCAATTAAATCTTCATATTCCCGAGGGGCTTTCATTCTCATTCCATTTCGAATCATTTCAAGAATAATTTCTCTGTTTTCCTCTGTTCCCGTCGTCGGGCCGGGATCCTCTCCCCACAAAATTTCCGCGCTCCTGCTGACTCTTTCCCTTTTATAATCCCTCCGATTTATCGATCTCTGAGCCTGGAGCATTCTGCCGAGTATTCTCTCTTCCATCCCCATTAGGTCTTTGTCCATCTTCCCTTCGTTAAGTTTTCCGGCTACACTGTCCATTTGGGAGGCCAACCCTTCAATTTCACCAAGAAGATTTTCACCATTCACGCTTTCCTTTTCTATCTGTTTCATAACTTCTTCCATTTTCCTCTGTTTCGCTGCCAGGCGGGTCATTTTCGCTCTCTGATTCATCGAAAGACTTGATTTGTTCTGATTTTTATACAGCGTTTGAAGCTGATTATCTATATCCATTTGCTGATTTAACATCATCCGCATCTTCTTCCTTGAACCGGATCCGCTTCCCTGACTGGACGAGCTGTTTCTCAGTAATTCAATGACTCCTTTATTCAACTGACCCAAAGCATAAATAGCGGAATCGTGCGTCTGGCCACGCCGCTTGTTTTCTATTCCGTATAAAACTTCTTCAACCCCACGTGCCGCTCCACCGAGGTGAGTAAATACAAGCTGCGATTTAAACCTCGATTTCCTTGCTATCATATACAATTCTTCAATTACGCGATTAATCGCTCCTTTAACAACCAATTCCTTTTCCCCGATACTCGCATCTGCTGATACACCTCTCCCAAGGAGACTCTCCACTACCTCCTCTTGAAGCTTCGATGTTTCAATAAGCTGACTGGCCGCGTTTTGAATTCCTTTCTTTACATGCTGTTTCATGGTCATATTCATTCCCATTTGGAACCTGCCGAGAGAAGTATAAAGACTCAACATTTCATTCATTGCTTTCTTTTGAGTAGAACGAGCTTCATTTCTTTCTCCGCGCCGCATCTGCCGTGCCGCATTTTTCATGAGAGAATCAAGATTCGCTTGAGCCATTTTTTCCTTAAGGTCTTTCATCCCCTCATTATTTTTAATACCTTCTTCCTCGGATAAACTATTGAGATCCTTTTCAAACTTCTCCGACTCTTCACCAAGCTTCTCCTGCCCTTCTGACAATTTTTCAAGGTTGTCAGTTTTCGCGGAATCCCTGAGAGCCTTTTGCCGCTCAAGCATACTCTCCATCCTCCGCATAAGCTCTTCTACCTTTTCTTCGCGCATAACCTGCTTCAAAAAATCAATGGTTCTGTCAAGTTCCTCTGTCATTTCCTCCGTTGAGATCTCAAGCTCCTCCATCGCCGACGCAATTTCTTCTTCCGACAATTCATCTACGATCCTGCTTGTTTCCTCGATAATCTTTTTAAGCCTGTCGCTTTCCAATCTGCTCATCAACTGCTGGATTCTCTCCAACTTCTTACCTATACTCATAGATGTCATCCTGTTCTGCTGAATAGCATCCAGTGTTTTTTCCATCCGCGAAGCCGCCTCGAGAACCCTCTGGCGGAGATTGTTGTATTTATCCAGAAGCCTTTTGCCTTCGCGCTTTTTACCCCAATCCATCTCCGGCTCAGCTTTAAATTTGTCGGAAAACTTTTTAAGCTTCTCTCTTACATCTAACCCGGCTCGATATAAATCATCTATTTGCTTTGTCTGTTGTACTTCGTTTTCCCTGTGTTGCGCGTACATTTGTGAAAGTGAGGGAACTTCCAGAGAACGAAGCTCCGTTCTGGCATACCCCGGCCCCGGACAAACATTATTGTCGAATGCTTCGAGATAGTAAAAAACCTTGTCACCCGGCATTATGGAATTTCCCTCGAGAGACCATTGGAAAATTTCTTCAATAACTCTATTATTCTTTCCATCGGCGACTGGGAGAACAATTGTTTTATATTCCTTATCTCTCTTATCTCTTTTAAACCGGATATTTATTTTAGCGACAGAATAATCATCAACCGCCCTGTACTGCAAAGGTACTAGAAGAGTTCTCGACAATTGTGCCCCATCCTCGGGAGCCAAAATTTCAATTCCGGGAGGAAGATCGTTAATTACATGGACCGGATACCCTATACGCCGCCTGTTTCTGTTCCCCAACTCATCGGTCACACTCACGTGATAGGTATCATCCTTCTGTGCGGTAAACGAAACACCGAACCCCCCCCTTTTAATTTCCACAGGAACAATCTTCCCGCTAGTAAAGAAAAGAGAACCATCCCTTATGTTCTTACTTGTTTCTCCTGATATATCCAGCCTCGTGCCGAGAGGAACATTCAGCTTCCCGGCAAGGGTCTTCACTGTTTCGGGAGCCATGCCCGTATAATCGGGATAGCCGAGCTTCGCTCTCATCCTGTTTATAACCGGACGGTAAACAACATCTATCTTGAATGTATCAGAAGAGTTGTTCCCTGAGCTAAAACAATACAACAAATCGTTTCCCGGACTATTGAGGTGTTTGTGGAAAACAGCCATCGGGACATTACCGATAAATACTGTGTCAGGATCTATCTTCTCTTCCCGCCATATTCCGTCAATAGAGCTCGTGCGCAGCATCACCTCACCCGCTTCAGCCCCTAAATTGATCCCTTCAACGGAAACATCCTCCCCCTCAAGTATTGAAACATTTCCGGAACTAACCAGTATATTTGCTCCCTTTGAATCTCTAAAACTAACACCCGGGTCTGAAATAAAGGGAAGAATGTCATTTATTGCGTCCGGCGCGAAAGCCATTTGGCAAAGAAAGAGTATCCCCAGAAGAATTCCGGCAACTGTCCACTCCGATCTTCCCTCTCCTGTAAAAATCTTCTTTCTTTTCAATTTAGTAATATCTTTGTTCGCCCTGCGGATTGTCTCTTCCATCAGATAGCGCGAATAGTTCTTGTTTCTCTCTTCTCCGGAAGAAAATTCGAGCGCCGAGCCGAAAAGACTTTTATAGCTCCCTATTTTCTTGTCCAGAATTCCGGCGAGCTCTTTTTTATCCGCCGGATAGAAAAAGGGAGACGATGCAGAGAAAACTGCCGCGCAGATAACACCCGTCCAGAAAAACAAAAAGGCAAAAAACGGGAAAAACTCCCAATTCGAAAAAAGGGTATGTAAAACAAGAAGCACGGGAAAGAGCAAAAAAACGGCCACAGACAGAACCGACAGGAATCCCCCTGAAAGAGCAACCCTGCGACTAAGAGCCGAATCGGCCAGAGATTTTCTGAAGGCCTGTTTAATTTTTTCCTCATCACCCATGGCAAAACAACCCTGACCGAACAAAGTTTCTTGCTCCACCCCTGGAGGATAAACAACCCGGGGTGAGGTTAACTTAGTAAGTTATCGCGTAATATAGTATATTCACAGCCATCCTGACCGCCATTTCCCTCTTGGGGGCCGGATCATTATGAACATCCGCATCTTCGAGTCCATCACCTATATCACTCTCATAGGTATAAAAAAGCATTAGCCTGTCTTTAGCAAAGACACCAAGCCCTTGGGGGGGTTTTCCATTATGAACATGGATTTTGGGGGGGCCATTAAGATCATAAATACAATGATATATTGGATGATCAAATGGTACCGCAACGAGATCTCTTTCAGGAAAAAGCCTGTTTACCATCTCGCGGAAAGACAAATCCATCCCATAATTATCATCAGCGTACAGAAAGCCACCAGCGAGAAGATGCGCCCTGAGCATCTTGAGCTCTTCGGTAGTAAGACGAATGTTTCCATGACCGGTCATATATAAAAAGGGATAACAATGCAGGTCGGGATCGGTTAATTTTACAACCTTTTCCTTTTCCCCGGTGGGTATATCGGTCCGCCTTTGAAACTCTTCCAGGAGATTCGGCAGAGATGACGGGTCACTGTACCAATCCCCTCCCCCTCCATATTTAACGCGTCCAATAGTTACTCTTATAACATCCAGCTTCCCATTATTTCCCCGCCCCGGCGCGGCAACATCATTCGGCAACGCCAACCCTGTAAAATTTAACAGGCCAAATGCCAGGAAAAACCCCACACAAATCTTAACGGTGTATCCTCTTTCGATCATGAGCGTCCAATCTACGAAACAGGTAATGTTACAATTACTTCAACACCGGAAGAACGTTCTCTGTTCCGCAAAATTATCTTTCCACCCATCTGATCAACGAGACTTTTGCATATGGCAAGCCCGAGGCCGGTTCCTGTAGTCTTTGTTGAAAAATAAGGCTCAAAGAGTCTTTCCTCGACTTCATGCGAGAGGCCGGATCCCGTATCCAGAATGCTTATCTCCGCCACTCCCTTATTTTGCCTGGTGTTAAGCACTATTTGACCGGCGCTTTCTATGGCTTCAATAGAGTTCTCAATTAGATTGTTCAATACTTTTCTCAATCCTTCCCTATCGGCATTCACCTCAATATCTTCTCCCGGTTGAAAAAATATTTCAATTTTCTCAATACCCCTATAGGATGAAATCTGTTCTTCAAGAAAACCGTTCAGCAAAATCTTTTCAGCTTTCAATTCTGAAATCTTTCCAAAACTGGAGAACTCAGAAGCTATACGACGGAGAATATCGGTATGCCGCATGATCGTATCTATGCTGCTTTTAAATATCTCCTCGAAGCCTTCATCTTTTTTATCGTAAGCGCGCCGCATGAGCTGCGCGGAAAGCTTTATCGGTGTAAGCGGATTTTTGACTTCATGAGCTATCTGCCTGGACATTTCAATCCAGGCTGACAATTTTTTAGATTTTATCAATTCCGTAAGATCATCAAAAACAATAACAGTTCCGGATTTTCCTCCGTTTCCGGGAAGAGAAGTTACAACCGCTTTTATCGTCCTTCTCTCCTCTCTTAAAAAGATAGTAACCTCCCTTTCTTCTCCACGCACTTGCCCTATAGAAAAGAGGTCAAAAAAGGGCCTTAGCTCTTCCCTTTCAATCCTTGAAGGTTTAGCCCCGGCTATTTCCTCCCTGGAAATATCCAAAATTTTCTCCCCAGCCGGATTAAATGTGACAATCCTGCCGTCACTTCCGGAAGTGATAACCCCGGTAGCTACATTGTCCAAAATAGTTGTTAAATATTTTTGCCGCTCGAGGAGTTCTTTTCTTGCTTCCCGAAGACCTGTCGTCATCAAATTGAAAGAATCAACCAGACCCCCTATCTCGTCGGGAGCACCCGCTTCCAGCCTAAACTCGAGATCCCCTTCAATAATTCTTCTTGTGCCAACTCTGAGCTGAGCTATCGGAGTGAATATTTTCCCGGCAAGAAACACCCCAAGAGATACCGCTGCTGCGAATAAGAGCGCCAGTAGTCCCATAAGAAGCCCCAGGGCTTTGTGTATCTCCTTTTGAACAAGCGAGGGTTGATACAACAGGGGAACAGAAAGAACACCTACTACAGATCCCTTCAGAGGTTTCATTGGAGCGCTGGCAACATGATATGAATATTCACCAAGCGATTCTGTTCCTATAACAATCTTACTCCCTCTCAAAGCAACATCCGCGAATATGGAAGATTCCAGAAGCGGGTTTAGAAAACCTCCGGTGAAAAGATCTCTCTGGCTTGAAGCCTGCAACTTGCCCTTGTAATAAACATTTAGATTCTTCCCCAGAACTTGCGCTATTCCCTTAACAAATTCATCATCGATCCTGCGACGATAATAAAGGTATCCTTCAGTCACCCCTGGAAGCGAGATTGATATTACGACACCTCCAAACATATGATTAGGAGAATATGTAATGCTAACTTCGCCGAGCCTTCCACCCTCAATGAGATTTAACGCGTCTTCGATGCTGAGATTGCTCAAACTTTCATCGAGAAGTATCTCCGTGGCGTTGAACAGGGTGAACTGTCTAATTCCCTCCCTGGAGATATCCCTTATTTTCGGATTTTCTTTGCCTTCAAGAATATCACTAAGATACTGGCTTCTCGCGAATGACTCCGCTTCGGATTTTATTGAATGCTTAATCTGGGAGGAGGCCGATTCAACTCCAGTCCCCGCTTCCCGAGTCGCTTCCTCTTTGTATCTCTCCTTTATAAACTTGTTGGAAAAAACCCCCATCGCCGCTACGGGAAGTATTGAAACAATAAAAAAGGAAAGTAACAATTTTTGCTTAAACCCAAGCGCTCCGGAGAACGATACATCCGGAGTCACACTGCCAAGAACAGGCAATTTCCTAATAATGAAAAGAATAAAAAGAGAAAATATCATCAGGATAACTTCAAGGGATACTACCGTCGCCCATTCTATGGTTTTTCTCGCGAACCCGAAAACCTGATACCCTACTAGATAGCCCCTTTCCTCTTTATCGGAGTCCATCGTGCAACAATATTTCTCCTTTCCCGCCGCTATTTCAAACCATTCCCCCCCCTTCACCGACACCCCGGCGCCGGTTTTCAGGAAAGGATTGGAAGATTCAACCACCCTCCCGGATTCAACTCTGGCAACAAGGAGATTGTGAGGTTTGTCCACTCTCCTGCCAAAACTCCCCTCTTCCTCTTTATGAAAAATCTCAGGCGTTTCCGGACCGGCTCTCGCGAGCAATTCCGTATTTTCATAAAAATATGGTATTTTAATCTCAACCTTGCCAATCGAGTTTCCCTCAATACTGTAAATTGGTGAAATGCCAACAAAATAATGCGCAACCCCTTTGCTTGTTTCTTCTTTTTTTTGAATCACTATAGAACTAGGAGAAGAAATGTTAATAACAGGCACATCATGAGAAATCCCGAGAGGTATCCCCAATGAGAATGTCGAAAACTTTTTACCGGAGCTGTCGTAAACATCAAGAACACACGGGAGATCAAATTTGCCAAGACTGCTCCCCGCCCATATTTCAAACGCCGCCGATTCTTTCTCTGAAGCTACCACAGAGATAACATTCTTCTCGTGAGATATATCAATACAAATATCAGGCAGAAGGCTCCTTATCCAACTTTCTTCAGGATGATTAAATTCATAAACCATCTCCCTGATTCTTTTCTTTTTCAACTCATCGTATCCCTCCCTTGCCGTCCCATAAATAAGTAAGGAGAAGATAAGAACAAGGAAAAAAGAGGAAAATATTACTGTGATTATCTCTTCTTTTCTTAACAGAGGAAAAATCCTTAATGACATAAGGAAAATTGCCGCCGCTGGTAATAACTGTGTCCAATCGCCCTTAAGCAGAACTATCAAAACTGCCACCGTCATAAACGATATCAAAGCCGCTTCCTTCAACCCGCCATTTCTCCAGATTAAAACCAATCGGGATACAAATACAAGAATGATAAAAATCGCCGCAACAGCAAACAGTAGGGCCAGATGGAGAGAAAGAACCGAGCTGTCGAAAAACCCGATATCCAACCCTATTATTTTTGGATTCGCGTTCTTCACAACCCTTGACACCAAATCGGAAGCGACAAGTGTTCCTGAAAAAAGAAATACCGTAAGGATCACCGTTTTACCCGCGGCACGAATCCAGTTCAGCGAACTTGCTCCGCAAATCTTTCTTTCAAGTATTCCAGGATAGAAAGCACGAAACACCTTGATTGAACCAAAAACAAAAAACAATCCAAAAAGAGATGTCAGCACAAAATCGCCCGCCGTACGAAATAATCCACCCGGCATATCATCCATATACATCACGGGGTCGAAAAAATTCGTGCCCAGAAACGAACTCGGCAATTTCAGTGTCAGCAAAACATATCGAATTAAAGAAAGAAAAAATAACAGGACTCCAATTCTTCTGATCAAACCCCAGAATCTGTTTCCATCTTTAACCCTTTTTCTCACATAAGCCCTGTAAATCCAAACGCCGAGAATTGTTACAATTAGAGTTAACAAAAACCCCGACATTAACCCTTTTTTCGCTTCCTTTCCCCTGGCGGCAATATTAAAATTATTCCCCCGGACGCGGAGCCGGGCAATCGGAAATCCGGTGTCCGAGTGAATTGTCCCATAAATGCCAACTTTACCATTCGGGTCATAATAAACCACAGGGTTACTTTCTTCGCTCCATTGCTTGATTGTATGATTTTGCTTTTTTATGTCTCCACTCTGAAATGTAAAATCTATATCTACATTATGTTTCGCGGAGATAACATCTTCCAGGCTCGTTTTACGAAGAACTCTTGTTCTCTTTTTGTAAGCTACTTCTACGGGGGTATCTACTATAATTCTACCCCATTTGCAGTACATATTTTTAACCAACAATGTATAGAGCTTTGCTTTGGCCGTAAAAACCCCTGGCGTAAGGGATGATATTTCCCTCAAATAACGAGGTTTCCCTCCCCACGCAATCCTTACATTTTCCTCCGAGTAAACCTGTATCCCTATCTCGTTAAACGGCTCTATACGTCCATATACTCCCTTCGCGAGAGAATCGATCTTGCAAACAAGCTCCGCCCTCTCAACTCTCGTCAATTTATCAATCCCGACGACCTCAACTACTTTCTTCGCTTTATTCCCCGTGTTTGTAAGGACAAGTTCAATGTCTTTGAGGTTTTTCCCCGCGTCGTTATATATCTTGCCGAGGCGAATAGCTTCTTCCCGTTTCCAGTTATTCTGATCACTACCTGCAGGAGAAAGCAGCAAGATCAATCCCATTAAAAGCACAAGAGATATTATAAGAACCGGTTCTATGGCTCCTCCCGGCTTTCTTATTTCATCTTCTTTTATCCCTTTTTCCTTCCCAAACCCCGAACCCACAATATCCGCCAGCTCTTTAGGATACCATTTTTCCCCCTTCTTCAACCTACCACCGATCCCCAAAATCATTTTTCCAGGTGGAGGAAGAATAACAAACGCGATAAATCCGGCATCGAGCAATATAAACATCAACCACAATGGAGATGGAAGACTCGTATTGCCAAGAGATAAAAAGGAAACAAAAAAGGCTAGAGAGGCACCAAGGAAAATCCAAAGAGAAACATAAAAGAACTTTTGTTCTTTCTTATAATCCAAGCTCACCAGGGCTCCGGGTAAAAACAGCGAATGGATTCAAAATGAAGACTCCACCTGAAAACTATCCAAAGATCATTGCTGATTCTCTATACCTTGGATCTCCGGGCTTTGGTAATTCTATTCTGCCACTCAACAAGAATCGGGCTCGCTACGAATATCGATGAATAGGTTCCGACGACAACCCCTATAAGCAGAGCAAACGCGAAATCGTGAATAACTTCTCCTCCTGAGAAAAACAGAAAAAGAACTACTATCAAAGTTGTAAGAGATGTAATTATCGTTCTGCTCAATGATTCATTTATGGAAATGTCTATCATTTTCTCATAAGACTCGCGCCGCCTCATACTGAAGTTTTCCCTTATTCTGTCAAACACAACAATAGTATCGTTTAAAGAATATCCAACTATTGTAAGAAACGCGGCAATAACAACCAGAGAGAGTTCCTTGCCGGTTATTGAAAAAATACCCAGAGTTATAAGTATATCATGAATCAAAGCCATAATAGCCCCTACCGCGAATCTGAATTCAAACCGCCAGCTGATATATATCAAAATTCCGAAAAGTGAAATTACAATCGCGGCCCAGGCCCTGCTTTTAAGCTCTTCACCTATCTTGGGTCCCACGGTTTCAGTACGCCTGATAGTAATCTCTCTTTCAGGAAAACTCTTACTTATCCCTCTCTTTAATTTGTCCGCGGCTTTTGATTCGATCCCCTGAAACGAAAGATTGAACGCTACCCGTGTGGCGGTTTCCTTCGTAGCGGCGGTTATTCCAACTCCAATTTTTTTAATGCCGCCTTCTAAGATTTCCAGAGATGGAATGTTTGTTCCTTCGACGACAATAAGGTTATTTGCTTCAATGCCCTCATTCAAATCATTCGGCATTTTCTTTATTGATACTATCTTCCAATTACTTTCAGGCGCCACGGCATTCAGCGCTTCGAGTAATTTATCGGAAACTATTTTGCTTTCGCTAATTTCCTCAACCTTTATAAGATATTCATTCGGTTGGCCAAACTCCTGAATATTAGCGTTTTTATACCCCGCTTTTTCCACAACATTCCGCAGTTCATTAATGGATACCGCCTTATCAAACAATATCTGTACTAGCGTACCACCTTCAAAATCAATGCTTAAATCGGGCCCTCCGTGAATTACCAGCGAAACCAATCCAGCCACAATTACAACCAGCGAAATAATAAAGGCCTTATTTCTAAAACCCACAAACTTAATATCTGTCTTACCAAAAAAACGCATTCTGTCTCCTCAAGTTTATATGCTGAGTTTCTGCACTTTCCCACTTCTTGTCCAAAAATCGAAAACCATTCTACTGAATACCAACGCCGTAAAGATAGATCCCAAAATACCAATGCTCAGTGTCGTAGCAAAACCCTTCACAGGCCCCGTTCCGAACTGCCAGAGCACAAAAGCAGTTATGAGAGTCGTTAGGTTAGCGTCCACAATTGTTGTAAAGGCTTTCGCGTAGCCTGCATCCACAGAAGATCTGACTGTTTTATTCTTATTCAATTCCTCGCGTATTCGTTCAAAGATAAGAACATTCGCGTCAATTGCCATCCCTATCGTTAGAATAACCCCAGCCAGCCCGGGAAGCGTCAGGGCTGCTCCAAGATAGGCAAGAAATCCAAATATTATAATCACATTGAACATCAGTGTAATTGAAGCGATTAATCCGGACAGTTTGTAGTAAACAATCATAAAAATAACTACAATCGCGAATCCAAGCAACCCGGCCCTAAGACCCATCCTTATAGAATCACGGCCAAGGCTTGGCCCAACCGATCTTTCTTCAATAATTTCCATAGCGGCCGGTAATGACCCGGCTCTCAATACTATTGACAAATCCATTGCTTCCGCGTCAGTAAAATTGCCTTCAATAACACCCCGCCCACTCGGTATTTTACCCTTTATTATAGGGTACGATTTAATTTTACCATCGAGTATTATCGCTGTAAATCTCCCGACATTTTTGCCGGTGAAGGACGCGAGATGCCGCGCTCCTGTTCTGTTGAAATCGAATCCAACGAGTAGTTTCTGTGGGGATTGCGGATCCGGTCTCGGAGTGGCATTATTTAAATTCTTTCCGGAAACCATTTCGTCGTTCGCCAGAAGGAAAAGAAATTTACCTCTCCCCCCAGCCTGAGATAGCGGTACCCACTCATCAAACCACATAAAATCACTGTCGCCGGGAATCGCTTTCATTATTTCAAGCTGAGAAAGCAGGGCTCTGACACGCGGAATATTTTCCTCTTTTACCAAAATCCAGTCCCTGTAAAATCTAAAAAGGAGTGAAGTAAAGGGTTTATCCTTGCTAATCGTTTCCAGGGGAATATTTCCCAAGTCCGCCTGGTCCTTTCCACTAAGTAGGAGAGAATCCCCTCCATCCTCATGTGTCCCGGCCACTGCAAGAGCTGTATCCTGCAATTCCTCTTTGGTGCCTTCAGAAACATCCGGGATCATTCCCGTAGTATCCATAGCAGATTCTTCGCTTACCTCTACGAGAGAATCCCCCTGCTCTCTTTTCAAAATTTCATCCAGCCTTTTAATAACCGCCGCGACTTCCTTCTGCTCACGTACAAGCCGCCATTCAAGCATCGCGGTCTGTCCTATCAATCTCTTCGCCCTCTCTGCATCCTGTAACCCGGGAAGCTGGACAATGATCCTGTTTCTTCCCTCTTTTTGAATTACCGGTTCAGAGACGCCAAATTGATCAACTCTATTTCTTATAACCTCAAGAGCGCGGTCTACCACATCTTTTCTCTCTTCTTCTTTCAACTCAGAATCATCAACTTCCAGTACAAGATGCATTCCACCCTTAAGATCAAGACCAAGTTTCAGGGATTTTTCCATAAGCTTATCGAACTTCTTAGGGTTTTCTGTTCTTAATTTCTCCCTTTCACCCTCAGGCATAGTTACTAACCTGAATGTCGGATAGAGAAAATAAAGAGCCCCCACCATAACCAGAAACACAATGATCAACTTTGCCCGTAAATTTTTTTTCACTTTGCCCCACTTTATTAAAACTAAAATCACGAATTTTACTTATAACACACAATCCGCTAACAAGGATATAGTAATCCCCAAATCGGGTCGGAATATCTAATTTACAACAATTTTACCTCTATAGTCAAAGATAAAATATCGGTTGTTTCCCCAAAATGAACATTTGATTTCGATAACACAAATAATCACATAAGATTATATCCGTTTAGGGGTTAAATTATGCCCGTATAAAGCCTTCCAAAAATACACGAAAAGCCCCTGGGAAACCTTTTTCCCCCTTAGAAAAATCGGGAAACTCCAACTAAAATATATATTGAATCCCGGTGTCTGTAACTTTATAATCTAATCGGGCGGAAAATTACAGAAAGGAAGAAAAAATGCAAAACCTGAACTACAAATGTCCCAAGTGCGGAAACAACACCTATGAAACAGGGGAAATACGCACAACCGGTGGCTTTCTAAGCAAGATTTTTGATGTCCAAAGCAATAAATTTGCGACTGTAGTCTGCTCCAGATGCAAGTACACTGAATTTTACAAAGCAAACAGCAGTATGCTTGGCAATATTTTTGATTTCTTTACCGACTAGAAAATATATCGATCGCCCTGTGTAAGCTGCAAAGTTTCCAAATTTTGCAATGCGTTTACCGCTCGCCTTGTGCGACGCCAGCCCTCGCGCGGAGCTTCTTATATGGTAGTTGAAGTGAACCATGCCGCTTCGTCGTTCAATGGTGAACAAAAGGAGAAGATATGTCTTTGTATAAAATTTCTATTTTCGCCCTCTGTATTATGATGTTTGCATTTTTCTCCACCTCCTCCTCTTCAGCCGATCTCCCTCGCCCAGGCAATTATCCGCCCCTTACTGTCTCCGATGTTGTAAACAGAGAAAGTGTTTCTGAATTCAACGTATCGTCCGGCGGCCTGTGGGCAGCTTGGGTTAAATCAGTCTCCGACAGCTCTCTTGATAGACAAAAGCAGCAAATTATTGTCTCTAATTTGGAGAATGAGTCCAAATTCAGTCTGTCATCAATCAAGGGAGACTCATATTCGCCCCGCTTCTCCCCGGACGATTCCATTCTCGCGTTCATAAAAAACATGCAGGGCAAAAAGGCTCAAATATACCTCTATAATATGACTGGCGGTGATCCAAAAAAACTCACGAGCTCTAAAACCGGAATTAAATATTTCAAATGGGCTGGTAACGAAAATATCATATACCTGGCCGGGGAAGATTCCACTTTTCGCGAAAAACAACTTTCAAAGCGGAAGGACATAACTGTTGTTGTTGCAGACCAGAAACACTATTCGCCAGTCAGACTCTTTCTTATTAACAGGAAAACCAAGAAGATACAGCGCCTAACTACAAACAACGGCCAAATAACCGAATTCGCGCCATCTCCAGACGGAAGATGGATTGTTTTTAATCTAAGTTACGATATAAACTACGATTACAACCATAAGAACCCGCCGCGCCAGTACCTGCTCGACCTTTCACAGAAGAGATGTTCGCTTTCAAACAAAACACACGAAGAAGAAAAAGCAGGTCAGGAGCAGGGAAACAACCATAAATATCTGACAGAAATATGCACCGGCCCCTTTGTAAACCCCTTCACTTACAAGTGGGATAGCAAATCCGCAGGATTTTACTGCGTGCGTAATATATCAAGCGATTCGACATCCGGTTATGTCAACATCCAGAAACTTTTCTACTTTCGCGTTAAAGACAGAAGCCTCCGCAAGGTTCGAATAAACGACCGCAACGGGCTTGGGCGTAATTATTTCGTCAGGGACGACGGCATAATCGTTTCTCTTGCAGACGGTGTTCGCGACCGAATCGTTTTCGCAAGGAGAAAGGGAATGAATTACGAGGAATATCACCTTGAATCGCGAAACGGCAGGCCTTTAACACCTCTTGCCGCCGGAAGGGATTCAGATATGTTTATCTATCTTGTCTCAGACGCATCGCACCTTCCAGCTATAATATCAAGCAAGTTAAAAAGGAATAAACTTACAAACAGGCGAGAAGTTTATCTGCTCAACGGAGAATACGGAAAAAGATTCCTAGCTCGCTCCGAAGTAATAAGATGGACTGGCGCCCTCGATGAAACCGTAGAGGGAATTCTATATTACCCAAAAGGGTTTGAAGAAGGAAAATCCTTTCCTCTTATCGTTTCCCTTCACGGAGGACCGGCCGGAACCGATATGGACTTCTTCAGCGAAAGATGGTCAAATTACCCTCACATGCTTTCAGCAAGAGGCGCTTTCGTACTCAAGGTCAATTATCACGGAAGTGGAAATTACGGCCTCAACTGGGTTGAGTCAATCAAGGGCCATTATTACGAATTTGAAGTCCCCGATATATTAAAGGGGATTGATTTCTTGATCAAAAAAGGCCTTGTCGACCCTGACAAAATCGGGATTATGGGATGGAGCAACGGATCAATTTTAGCCATTCAGTGCTGCATGGAATCGGACCGCTTCAAGGTCCTCTGCGCTGGAGCCGGGGATGTAAACTGGACAAGCGACTATGGCAACTGCCGTTTCGGAGCAGGGTTCGACAACGCTTATTTTGGAGGAACTCCCTGGAATAACACGGAAACATATATCAGCAAATCCCCCATCTTTAAAATGGAAAAACTGTTAACCCCGACCCTTATCATGTTTGGCACCAAAGACACATCAGTTCCCACAGAACAGGGTTGGGAGCAATTCAGGGCAATGCAACAAATAGGCAAAGCTCCGGTTCGTTTCATCCTCTTTCCCGGATCGACTCACGGTCCCCGCAAACTATCCTACCAGAAAAGGAAAATAACAGAAGAGCTTGCCTGGTTCGACAAATACCTCTTTAAGACCTTCTTGGAGGAAAACGAAGCACTCGCGCCGGATTCGCCACTCTTCGCCGAATTAAAAAAACTTGACATCAAGAAAAGCGGAACTCTCTACGGATATCAAACAGGCGGAATTCTAGTCCCTGAAACCGCGAACTTTACCGAAATAAGGATAGGAAAATTTGAGGTTACAAGAGCACAGTTCAACGAGTATCACAGCAATTACAAATACAGCCCGGGAAAGGGCAACTACCCGGCAAACAACATCTCTCTTGAGCAGGCCCGGCAATACTGCCGGTGGCTCAGCCAAAAAACGGGGCGGACATTCCGACTTCCAACAGAGAGTGAAATGAAGAGGCTTCTAGAAAGCGCTTCGCCGAAACTTGACAGCGAAAACAATCTCAACTTCTGGGCGGGTTATCCCCCTAATCCGGACGAAGTGACCATGCTGAAGGAAGAAATAGAGAAGATTGAAAAAAGGCATTTGCTCCTTAGTGAAGTGGGGTCATTCAATCCGGCCGGAGGCAAATTCTACGACCTTGGGGGAAATGTCTCCGAATGGGTTGTTACATCCTCAGGAGAGGGCAAAGCATTCGGTCTTTCAGCCGTTTCAAACCCCGACAAAAAATGCATCGTGGCTCCTGCTCCAGCCAGATACACAGGCTTTAGAGTATGCGAAGAGGGGAAACACTGATATACTATGTCAATCCAGGGGATGCCCATTCCGGTCCTCCTTACCATGCCACCCGAGCTTGTCTGCCGGATTAAAAATTATGTAACTTCGTTGCAGCTTCATTCGTATAGTAGTATAATACGCCGCAATGCAGTCAGGGTTGTGCC
>JAGHBT010000036.1 GCA_021160845.1 bacterium
CTTCAAGGAATAATTAATATTGAGAAAAACAATAAGATTAATAAACGGATTGTAAATTTTAATATTACAGATTTAAAAGGCGCGATTTTTAATTCTTTACAGACAGGTAAATCCTTTTTGATAAAAGACACAGATCTGCACCCCATTGATGAAATTGATGAGAAAAAACTTTTTCCCGGAAGCACAATGTCATCGTATGTTTGTGTGCCCCTTATAAAATTTTCAGGGAAAACTTCGTACAGTGACCCTAATCTTTGTATTTTAAGAAAAGAAAACGACAGAAAAGTTAACTATGATGGTTTCAATCCATACTTAACGGATAACAGGTGCTTGTCCTGTCCTCACCTGCCCCTTTTGGGGGCTTTAATAGTTACAGATGGTTACAGAGCTACTCCGCTTACAAATATTGATCAAGTTACAGTGGAAACAGTAGGATCTCTTGTAAGTTCAAACATTGAGAACTGGCTGCTTTATCAGGAATTAAGACAAACTGAAACATTTATGGAGAAGGTATTTGAAGGTATGAGTCTTGGGCTTTTCGTTACCGATCTTGACGGAAAAATCAATTTCGCGAATAGAAGCGCCAAATCAATGGTTCAAATGGAAGCAAGTGTTTTGGAAGAAACTACTATTTCTGATCTTATAATTGATACTGACATAGACAGAGACGAATCATTGTTATTTAATACACTTTACCGTGATGATACTATCATACTCCACGAAGGATATCTAAAGAGAGCTGACGGATATCATATTCCGATAAGAATAAATACCTCACAATTCCTTGGTGAAAATAACGAAATACAGGGAACTATTGTCCTCTTTGTAGATCTTAGTGATATCAAAGAAATGGAAGAGGAAATTCGCCATCTTGACCGTCTTGCCGTTCTTGGCAGATTTACTTCAGCAATCGCGCATGAAATACGAAATCCTCTAACCGGCATAGGCGCCGGTGTTCAATACTTAAAGAGAAGTAGTATATTTTCAGATGATCAAAACAACAGTGTAGATTCTATCCTAAGTGAAGTTAACAGATTAGACAGGATTATCTCAGATTTGTTCAAGGTAGCCAAACCCAGGGATATACTGTATCAACAAGTAGATATCTCAGAATTGATCGAAAGGAGCTATAATTCTGTAAAAGCAATATTTACTGAAAAGGGAGTTGAATTTACCGAGGTTATTGATGATAATGTAATACCTGTCGAGGTTGACCCCGACCAAATTATTCAGGTATTAATTAATCTTATAAAAAATGCGGTGGAAGCAACAGAAAAAGGCGGAAAAGTAATAGTTAAAGGGAAATGTTACGATGAGAAGATTACAGATGAGAAAATTAAAGAAAAAGAAAAAATTATACGAATTGAAATTATTGATAACGGGATGGGGATTGATGATGATAGTATAGAGAAAGTTTTTGAGCCATTCTTTTCAAAGAAGATTAAAGGAACTGGGTTGGGACTATTTATATCCCACAGTATTATCCAACACCATCACGGCACAATTGATGTTTATTCTAGAGAAGGTGAAGGAACAACTTTTAAAATAAATTTACCTGTAAATAAACATGGGAGGTAATCACAAAGTGAAACCGGTAGTTCTTCTTGTCGATGATGAAAGTACTATAAGATTGTTTCTAGAAAAAACCCTAAAGGATGATGGGTATGAAACATTTACGGCCGCGGATGGTGAAGAGGCTTTGCGAATAGTGGAAAAGGAACTTCCGGACTTGGTACTCCTCGATCTTAAACTCCCTGGTATTAATGGATTGGAAGTGCTAGATAGGGTAAAAAAAGACTATCCGGAAATTTGTATTATTATGTTGACAGCTTTTGGTGATATCGAAACGGCAGTTTTGGCCATGAAGAAGGGAGCATTTGATTTTGTTAGCAAACCGGTTAATCTCGAACAACTACTTTTAGTAGTTGAAAAAGGGTTGAATTCTCAAAAATTGAACAGAGAACTTATTAACCTGCGGAGACAACTTGAACTTGATTTTGGCAATAATTATGTGCCCAGTGTCTGCGACAAGATGAAAAGGATATATAAAACCGTAAAGACCGTAGCAGGGAGCGGAACAACAACTGTGTTGATTCAGGGTGAAAGTGGAACCGGAAAAGAAATAATCGCTAATATGATACACAAGTTCAGCCAGCGAAGAGAAAAAGCATTTATGGAAGTGAATTGTGCTTCCCTCCCTGAAGAACTTCTTGAAAGCGAACTTTTTGGTCATGAAAAAGGAGCATTTACCGACGCGAAAGAACAAAAAAGAGGATTACTGGAATTAACCAATCATGGCACCCTCTTCCTTGATGAAATAGGTGAAATGAGCAAAACAATACAGGTTAAATTTCTCAGAGTATTGGAGAAAATGACATTTAGAAGGGTAGGGGGCATCAAGGATATAAGTGTCGATGTACGAATTATTTCAGCGACAAACAGAAATCTTGAGGAGGCTGTTGAGAATAATGAATTCCGAAAAGATCTATATTACAGACTAAAAGTAGTCCCAATAGATATTCCTCCTTTGCGTGAAAGAAAAGAGGATTTATTTATTCTCATGAAACATTTCATGAATAAATTTAACAAACAGTTTAACAAGAACTTTCAGGAAATTAGCGATAGCGCCTTCCAGGCAATCCTTCAGTACAGATGGCCAGGAAATATCAGAGAATTGAAAAACGCTATTGAAAGGATAGTGTTGTTAGAAGACGGTACAGTCTTAAAAACGGAACACCTCCCGGCAAATATTCTAAGAGATGCCGTTAAAGGTAATAAACAAGGCACAATACTTCACAAAATAGAAGTTGCCCTAAACAAACCTTTTTCCGACGAAGGCATTCCTTTTGAAGAACTGGTAACATCATTGGAAAATGATTTGATCAGAAAGGCGATGGGAGAAACAAATAGCAATCAGAGCAAAGCGGCAAAATTACTTCGTTTAAATCGGGATAAATTGCGGTATAGATTGAAAAACCTTGGTTTTGAACAGGAATAGAGAGAAGGAAACCCAGCATCGTGACACGATTTAAATCTGTGGTATTAGTAATATTTCTTATCTTCATCAGTCTGCTTTCATGTGGATATTACAGAACGACAAGTAGAACTGCCGGTGATATCAAGAACATCAATGTTCCCTATTTTGGGAATGAAACTGCAGAACCGAATATAGAAATAGAAATAACCCAACGGATAATTGACGGTATAATTGAGGATAATACACTTAAAGTAGTTTCTGATAAAAACGCCGAAGCCATTCTGGAAGGAACGATAATTGAATACAGAAATGATCCATTTACTTTTTCGAAAAACTCCTCGGAGGATATTCAAGCTGAACAGTACAGATTAATTATTGGATTGAGGGTTTCACTCTTTGATAGAAAAAAAAATGAATACGTTTGGAAAAACAAATCAATAAAAGCACACGGCGATTATTATCTTGAGTCAAGCTTAGAACAAAATTATGAAAAAGCCCTGGAAACCCTTTATATTGATTTAGTGAATAGTATTTTAGCGAACACTGTTCAGGACTGGTAAAATATGGCTTCAATCC
>JAGHBT010000091.1 GCA_021160845.1 bacterium
AAGTTAAAGTGAAAAACCCTATCACAAGCTCTGAAAAGGTTTATTAGAAACAAGGATATTCCTTATTGTGTTTAACTATCTATACTTCTTCTTACCCTCCTCCTTGTCCGTTAACGCGACACCGTGGCTATGGAATATCCTTTTTACTTCATCATCGATTGGCATCTCAGTTTTTAAAGGCTCCAGCTTAACGGCGGCGTATTCAACTTCACCCTTTTTGGAAATTTCAAGCTCAAGTTTTCCCACAAACTTCCCCTTGCCCCCAACTCCCAATAGCAATGTTTCACCCACTTTTTCTACTTTGTCAATCTTCGAATTACCATGCCCGGTAATAGCTATGTCAAAAAGAGGCACTTGTTCAAGAAAACGCCTGGTATTATCCAACTCCATATGACTAAGCACTACCAGGAAATCAACCTCCTTCTTCATCCGCACAGCTACAGAATTAAGCGTCTCCACAGCAGGATCGAGTCTGAATTTCGAACGATTTATATAATCCGGGAACCTGATGGAATCATCCAGCACCCCTGTTATCCCCACCTTTAGACCAGAATCAAACTCCTTTATTATATAGGCAGGTTCAAAAACCCTTTTCCCATCCTTAGTATAGACAAGATTGGCAACCATAACATCAAAGGAGAAAACATCAGCAACATCATTCAAATAATCCAAACCGAAGATAAACTCTGCCTCACCCGGAGTAAAAACATCAAGCTCCATCACTTCATAACATTCCATTATTAAATTTGCTCTATCCTTTGTGAAGGACAGATCCAAGCTAAAATCATCGCCGCAGTCAAGAAATATGGAATTGGGGGATTTTGATCTTGTTCTCTTAACAAATGTAACCATGCGGCCAAGCCCACCCATATCCTGTACCGCGCAACCGCATGATCTAATATTTCCATGCAGACCACTGGTAAAAAGAATTGTCAGCTTAGTCCTGCTTTTCAACTTGTGTTTCTCCTTTTTGTTCTCTTCTGAACAGGAAACGACAAGCGAAAAAACAAGCAATATAATTAGTAATAAAATAAGTCTGTGTCTCTTTGCCATAATGAACATCTTTTCACCTCGCAGTATCAAAACCATCGTACTTAACTACTGTCCGCCCCCCAATCATCAATGAACTCCCAAAACAAAACCCCGGAAGCTATTGTTGAAATATAATCAAATTATGCCCCTTTTTTCCAGTAACAAAATTGATTCCGAAATAATTTTGGTTTAATAAAGGGACACTTTACTTAATTCCAAGATCATGCAAAGCGGGAACACTTCAAGAAAGGTATACCCTTATTCCCCGAATTCAGGGCTTCCCCTTTTCCGAATTATCTTGAACCCTCCCTCTTTTCCAGCTATTCTCACCGTAACGTAATGACTTGGGGAAAAGAGGAAAACAGGTTATGAACAAATCGGGAGCCTTATCCATATTCAGAAACAGCTGGATGATTCTGGCTCTCCTCATAATTACAGCGATCCTTTTATCCACAAACTGGTATTATTACACGAAAACAAAGGAACATCTGGACAATGAATTCGGGATTCGGCTTCAATCGGTCGCCTCTCTTGTTTCTTCCAATCTTGAAGCCAGCCTTTTTCAATTTAACACTGACCCCTTTTATGTAACTCTTCCTGATACGGTTGTCTCCATATTGAAAAAGATTCAATCCGCATATTCAATCTCAAACATCCTCGTCTTGAGAGAAGATGGTATAACCATTTTTTCCCTTAACTCATACCTTATTCCGTCAAACGATCAATACCCTATGTGGAACATGGATTATAAAGCGATTGTAAGAGCGCTTGAAGGAACTTCCTCTTCCACAAATCTATACAAATCCCCAGGAGGAACCTACATGAAGGCGGGGTACGCGCCCATCGCCACTCCCGGGGAACCATCTGAATTCGTGGTGACCGTGGAAGCCAACGCCGCATTTCTTAAAAGCCTTCAAGATATAAAATCACTGCTGGTAATTATCACTGCCATTTCAATAATTGGTATTATTCTATTTATAAGCTTTGTCCTTAAGGCCACCGGGGCACTTATTAAAGCGCGCGAATCCCTGATGCGTTCTGAAACCCTGGCTACAGTCGGTAGAATGACCGCTGGAATAGCTCATGAGATAAGAAATCCACTCTTTATTATCAGAAGCAGCGCAGAGAAATTAAGGGAAACCAACCCCGAGCAAGCAAGTGAAATAGATGAATTTATTATCGAAGAAGTCGACAGGCTAAACACAACACTTACGGAATATCTTTTATTTTCAAAAGACAAAAAAGCCGTCAAACAACCTCTTGATCTTATAAAGGTTCTAAACAAAAGCCTGCATCTTGTCAACAAAGGCTTGGAACAAAATAAACCCACTGTTAAAACAAATTTTTTAACCGACTCAGCCCCTTTTGTTGGCGGAGAAAAACAACTTATACAATCCTTTCTTAACATTCTCATTAACGCGATTCAGGCGACTTCGGAAAATGGAAAAATAGAAATACTGTTTAAAAATCTTGCAGATGAATACATAATCGAGTTCACGGATAATGGCGGTGGCATACCCGCTAAAACGATAGCGAAAATATTTGAACCATTCTACACGACGAAAGCGACGGGAAGCGGATTGGGATTGGCAATCGTTAAGAAAACAATTGAAGCTCATAATGGGAAAATAGATGTCAGAAGCAAAATAAACTCGGGAACTACCGTTACAATCAACCTCCCTAAAAACAGGCCAGAGCCAGGAGAAATCGATGAGTAAAGTTCTTATTATAGACGATGAAAAAAAAATCGTTAAACTCCTCTCCGATAAAATTTCAGGGGAAGGGCATAATGTCCAAACCAGTTTAAGCGCCGAAGAGGGACTTGGGATAATAAAAAAATCACCCCCAGATATCGTCCTGTGTGACCTGAAGCTTGGTGGAATGGATGGACTCGAACTTTTACGCGCTGTCAAGAAGGAATACCCCCAAACCGATTTTATAATTATGACCGCATACGCCAGCGCTAAAACAGCCGTAACAGCTATGAAGGAAGGAGCGTATGAATATCTCATAAAACCTTTCCAGATGGAAGAAGTCCTGCTGCTGATTAAAAGAATTCAGGAAAGACAGAACCTTGTAGCCCAAAATGACGCTCTGAAAAAAAATGCCGCACTCAAAGAAACTGATCATAAAATAATAGGTTCCTCCAGAGAGATAACCAATATCAAAGCTCAAATACAAAAAGTCGCCGTAACGGACACTCCCGTTCTAATTCAGGGGGAAAGCGGTACAGGTAAAGAGCTGGCGGCGGAATTAATACATTCAGAAAGTCTCCGAACAAAAAATCCCTTTATAATCTTAAATTGCGCGGCGATCCCAGAAACCCTTATGGAATCGGAACTCTTCGGCCACGAGAAGGGGGCATTTACAGATGCTTCAACCAAAAAGCCTGGCCTTTTCAGCCTCGCGGACTCAGGAACGCTCTTTCTCGACGAAATCGGCGATATGCCACTTTCCATTCAGGCCAAACTGCTTCGGGTAATCGAAAACGGTGAATTCATGCCGCTCGGCGGTCTAAAAACAATAAAAGTCAATGTCAGAATTGTAGCGGCAACTAACAAAGACCTTAATAAATTAAGTGTCGATGGAATGTTCAGAAAGGATCTCCTGTTCAGATTAAATGTTTTTCCCATAACTATACCTCCCCTCCGGGAAAGAAAATCAGATATTATTCCCATCGCAACCAGCTTTTTGCGGAAACTTGGCAGACCTTCAGACGAAATATCCTTAGATATTGGAGACCTTCTTTTGAACTACTACTGGCCAGGTAATATCCGTGAATTGAGGAATGTGCTGGAAAGAGCGTTTATTCTCGCAGGCTCCGAACAAATCTCAACCGAACATTTCAATCTGCTCGGAGAGAAGAGGAATGAATTCCGTGAGGATTCAATTAATTCGCTTCTCGGCAAAAGAAGCCTCCCCGAGATTGAAAAAATTCTTATTGAAAACGCCCTTGAAAAATCGGCTGGAAACAAGAGCAAAGCCGCTAAAATATTAGGTATAACGAGAAGAACCCTCTACGGAAGGTTGGGAAAATACAATATTCAACACTGAGTTCCGTTTGTGTACAACCCGGTACACAAAGAATGTACCATTCGGGACAAAACCTAAAAAACATTGGAGGGGCATTAATGCTAACATACCAAATAACAATTAGTTATATACAATCTGCTCTGTGGCACAGCATTTGCCCTCTTGAAAAATCAAAAAGGAGAATGTGAAAATGATTTACTCAAAGAAAATAACCTGTTTTATAGCGATATTCCTATCGGCGCTCACTCTGTCCGGTGTAGTGAAGGCTCAGAACATAGGTCAACTCGAAATACAAGATGCTCTCGATCGGACTGATCGAATAATAGATGAAGCAAAAGGGATTGTTAGTGAAAGCCGGAGCCAGACAGCCCGAGTAACACTGGAAAAGGCTTTATATCTTCAGAAAAGTGCAAGAAAAGCCCAACTTAGAACTGATTCCAAAAAAAACACAATATCCTACAAGCTGACGATGGAAGCCAGAGACCAAGCAAAACGCGCTATAGCTCTCGCCAAAACTGAAACCAGGATGGTAGAACAACACAGAAGGGTTTTTGAAAGAACACATGAGAGGTTGAATAACCTTAACGGACGATTAATGGAAACAGCCACAAAGGATATGAGAACATACAAACTCATCCGTGATGCCGAAACAATGCTTGAAAAATCACATACAAATATTACTCAAATGCGTAACCAACTTGCTCTTAAACTCGCGATCAACGCCCAAAAAATGGTCAGCAACGCTGAAACCAGGTTTAGAAAAGTAAACAACCTCAGAAAAATGTGTTTGCGCAGACTCTCTCTTATGAAAAGATTAACATCACTCGCGGGCAACCAGGTTGATGGCAACATGGATCAAAGAAACAAGAAACAACTTGAAATGGCAAAGAACCAACTTGAAAAAGCAAAGTCTTTCTTTGAAGAAGGTAGGTACAACGCCTGCAGAATAACCATAGTAAAGAGTGAAAAAAGTATGAGAAGCCTTATGAACAATATAAACCCTGCCGATGAAAACAGGATTCAAGCCATGCTCGGACAGACATGGACATTCTACAAAAAAACCAGCGAGGCGATGGAAACATCCGGAGGCTCGGCAACCGACAAGCATTTTCTTAAACAGGCCGAGAAAACACTTCGGCAAGCCGAAAAAAATGCGCAAAACGGGAATTACAAACAGGCAGAGAAACTGATTATCCGGGCGCGCTCAATACTCAGGAAGGGCTCGGCTACCGCCGGGCCAAATCTCTCCGAAGAAGGAATAGAAACAAAGCTTAAGAAACTAGAGACAAAAATGGCTGATATCAATATTGTTATTGAAAACTGCTCAAGGGATGAAAGCAAAGCCTTGTACACTAGAGCAACTAAACATCTAAATAAAGCACGTGAATATGTGAGGAACGGTGATTTCAAATCAGCCTCCGCCGAAGTTAAAATCACTAATAATCTCTTTGATCGTATAACGGAAATATGCTCTATCTAAAACTTTACGCATCGGTTAGCCTGTTTGTTGTATTGAATGGCTGTGTCCAGACACAGGCAAAAATTGAAGTGGCCACCGAGATCCATCCTGAATCCGAACCAATACTCAGATTCGAGGATAAAGAAACGCTCGAAGATATATTTCTCAAAATGCATTTGGTTATTACACAAAAAATTTCAGCTCCCAAGCGGAGTACTATGAAGAAAACAGTGACATTTGAAATCATATCAATTGTAAATACAGCAGAAGAGTTTTATCTTCAAGGAGATACAATTGAAGCGATAAAACTCTTGAATGAAGTCGAAGAATTATTGGAGCAAAACAATTGATTCCTGGATACTCTCCGGACAAACGGAATGCTGGTAAAGTGATATGGATTTTCTCTATCCTGTCCATATCTATAAATATCATAACCATTACATCCCCCCTCGAAGCTGAAAACAGCAACCACCTCGTTACCGGTTATGATTCCTTCATAGACCACTACACCATTCTTGATGATGATACTACCGAAGCTCTTCAGGAATATTACCTGAATTTAACAAACAGCTTCGCCTTTCATAATTACAAAATGAAACCTAAGCTTACAAACTCAATAAAATTCGGGAATCAAACTGTGGATGAAAGAATAAATCTCGGATTGGAATTCGGCCGCGAAACTTCTATTAAAACGGAGTTTAAAACTGATCTATATATAAAACATTTTCGTAAAAACAGTGATTTCAGCTTCAGTAATGACTATAAACAACTAAATACCCGTCTTAAAATAGGCAGAAAATTCACAGACGAAGATATATTTCTCAAAATGCATTTGGTTATTACACAAAAAATTTCAGCTCCCA
>JAGHBT010000211.1 GCA_021160845.1 bacterium
ACGTGGAACTCCAGATGAGTCTTTTTAAAGAAGGTGAATGGGGGGAGTACGGCCAGGCGGTAAGAGGTACAGACGTATATTGTACTTCGACCGGTCGGGTAGCGAAACAGTGGCTTTCAGACTGTGAGGGAGAACGAGTCTTGACGTGCCGGCTGCTGGAATCAGTTGCCGATCTTGGCAACTTGGAGAAAGCATGCCGGCGGGTAGTAAAGAATGGAGGTAGTCCCGGTATTGACGGGATGACCGTGAAAGAGTTGAAGCGATGGTTCAGTGATAACTGGGCGGAGTTGCGGCAGACTCTTTTGAGCGGTAATTATCATCCTTCCCTGGTGAAGGGAGTACAAATACCGAAGCCAAAAGGTGGGATGCGTCAATTAGGGATACCGACAGTAAAAGACCGCCTTGTTCAGCAGGCAATACATCAAGTTTTGAGTACCCGATATGAGCGGATATTTTCAAGAACGAGTTACGGTTTTAGGCCGAATCGGTCAGCACATCAGGCTCTTTTTGAGAGCAGTGCGTATGTAGCCGAAGGCCGCAGTTGGCTTGTAGATATCGATCTAGAGAAGTTTTTCGACACTGTAAGCCACAACCGTACAATGTGGCTTTTGAGCCGTCGTATTGGAGACAAGCGTCTTTTGAAACTGATTCATAGGTTTCTCAGGGCAGGCCTTCTTGAAGGAGGTCTTATTAGTCAAAGGATAGCGGGAACCCCACAGGGGGGCCCGCTATCCCCTTTGATATCTAACATCATACTTGATGAGTTGGACAAGGAGCTGGAGTGCCGCGGCCATCGATTCGTACGGTATGCTGATGATCTTCGTGTATTTCTTCGGAGCGAGAAATCAGCGATGCGAGTAATGGGGAGTATTACCCATTGTATCGAGAGCCGTTTGAAACTCAAGGTTAATCGGAGCAAGAGCAAGGTGTGCAGGAGCTATGCGACCAATTTTTTGGGACATGGCATACTAACTAACGGCGCCTTGTTTCTGAGCAGGGAGAGTGAATCAAGATTGAAACACAAACTCCGAGACATCACAAAACGGAAGCGAGGAATCAGTCTTCAGCGGCTTGTGACAGAACTAAACAAAGTTCTGCGAGGCTGGCTGAATTACTTTCGGTATGCTCAAATGAAGAATCGGTTAAAAGCGCTTGAGGGCTGGCTGCGTAGGCGTATCCGCTGTTTTCGGCTGAAACAATGTAAGCGGGCTATTGGAATAGTACGTTTTCTTAGAAGGCATGGCGTACCGGAATGGAGAAGCTGGATCTTTGCCCTGTCGGGCAAGGGATGGTGGCGTCTCTCCGGCAGTCCGGGCGCTCATGAGGCAATGAACATCCAGTGGTTCAAGAAAACAGGACTTTTTGGGCTATTCGAAAACTACCAACGTTTAAAACTTGAAGAAACCGCCGTGTACGTGAGTACGCACGGTGGTGTGAGAGGACGATGAGGCCGGAATAACTTCCGCCCTCATCTCCTACTCGATTATTCATATAAAACAGGGATATTTTGAGTAATCCCTGCAGGGTATTTAACTTGATTTGTATTGATGGTTGAGTTAGAATTAAGACAAGAGCTTGTTTTTATTTGCCGTCCCTGTTTATCTTTCGTGTAAAAAGAGAGGAACCCCGTTTGAAGCTGGAAAAATCTGTATATAGGGCTTTGAATCCTTCCATTATATTTATCATTTCCTTTTTGTTTGTTTTTTGTACGACGCTGCAAATTCAGGCCGCCGTGGAAAATCTTAAATCGTCCGGTCGAACGATTTCATTCGAGATAGTTATTCAAAAACCGGATGTCTTTTCCACGGATGGGGCCGGAGTGAGAATTATTCTTGAGGGGTATGGAACCTTTTCTCCTCCAGGAGCGGTTGAAATCCCGGGAAGGATATTTAATGTTGCCATTCCTCTCGAAGGAGATATTTCCTTGAGAGCTGCTGTACTCGAGAGAGAGGATCTTGGGGATATCAGGTTGGCAAGAAAGATGGGAAGCAGGCTCGTAAGAGGGGAGGACAACACCAATCTGACTGAAAACTATCTCCCTGACGATCCGTGGGTCGGGAAGGGCCTTCTCCCTGTTGTATCAACCGGAAGAGAACACTTCATGGGTCGCGTGAGAGTGTTGCCTGTGAGGGTAAGTCCTGTAGGGAAAAGAAAAAATGGATACTGGATAGCAAGAAGAATATTGGTTACCATTACCGCGGGTAGCGGCGGCGAGCCACTTAACTTAATTGAAACCTTAAATACCCCTGTATCCCCAGCCTGGAGAAGTATTTATAGTAGGGTATTGGTAAATCCGAACGACGCCGCGGTGTTTGCCAGGGCTATAGACAGGGTGAAGGTTCAGAACTTACCTCAGGCGGGGGAAAGAAGAATAAAGATATCCATTCCTGAAACGGGTTTATATGTTTTAAGGGCTGATTCACTAATTGGAACCTCTGGTGGAGGCCCTTTCTCTACGGGGCAGTTCGCTCTTAAAAGGTATTACTATGATGAATCGGAACCTGATCTAACTCGTAAAGTAGATGTACCGATGAGAATAATCAAGGGCGAACAGTCATCTGAAAACTACTTTGAAGATGATGATTTCCTCATTTTCCATGCTGTCGGTATAAGAGATGACCCCCAGTCCGGAGATCCTGACGCTGCGTTTACAGATAATAATATCATATGGTTAATAGAAGGTGAAGCGGGGGTAATTATGCAGGATGGGCCTGGCAGGGTTACGATGGCGGGTCCGGCAGAAGCCTATTTTACTTCGGAGATTAAGGTTAGAAAGGATACCTATTATCAGAAGAAGATACAATCGGGAGCTGAAGATTTCTATTTTGTAGCTGCGCCGGAAGACACCGAAATCTCTGTCCCCTTTTACTGTCATTATCCATACGACAGTGGTGTTTTTAAGCTGACAGCGAGAATACGGGGGTACGCGACTAACGGCACTAAAGCACTTACTTTCAAGATTCGGAATTCGACCGGGACTAACATAATTGGTACCGGAAGCCTTCCAGACAATACCCAGAAGACATTTGTTTTTGATTCAAACCCTTCCAGCTGGCTAGAAGACGGTGAAAATCAATTGTTAGTAGAAGGCGACAAGCAATATAGCTGTATGGTGAACGATTTCTTTGTTGAATATCCAGCCGTCTATATATCCAGTGACAATATGCTTGAATTTAATCTGGAGGGAACAGGTGGCACCAAATTAGTATCGATTCAGGGGTTTGATTCTCCGGCCGGTTACCTTGTAGATATTACCGACGAGACAAGCCCTCAGTTTGACACCCTGCAAACAGGGGTTTTTAGCGGTCCGGACGGTAATAACAAGTATACGCTTTCTCTTGAGTTGCCGGCAGATGTTAACAGGAGGTTTATCGCTTTTGGAGAGGGCGCGGGCAGGCATATTTACAATGATTGGATTACGCTTGACAGCCCATCTTCTCTGAAAAACCGACAGGGGCCCTTCCATACATTAGTAATATCTCACCGGGATTTCTTGCCTCCTCAGAGCACGGCTCTTTCTGAATATGTTGACTGGCGGGAGGCTCAGGGCTACAAAATTCTAACGGCCGATGTCCAGGATGTTTATGATGAATTCAACGGTGGGCTTCCCTCATGCGAGGCTATTAAAAGATTTATTAAATATGGGTTTAACAGCTGGGGCGTAGAATTTGTTATGCTGGTCGGTGATGCCAGCGAGGATCATAAACGTCTTTATATAGGGGACCCTCCGGAAACCAGGGGTAGTCCCCCCGATTTTGTTCCAGCATATACCTTTTCTATGCGGATGGATGCCGTTGGTTATGCGGATGAAGTAGTGGCAACTGACAAATTTTATTCCTTTATAGACGAAGGCTCTGCTCTGTCAGGAACGGGCGGCAAGCAAGATTCGCTCACTGTGATAGATGCTGTTAGCGGGGTAGAGAGTGGAATTAAAATACCCGCGGTGGCATATCCCGATGTATTTGTGGGACGCATTCCTGTAGGTAGCGATCTTGAAGCAAAGGGAGTATTTTTTAAGCTGAAAAACTACAAAGAATCAAAAATAGATGATTCGTGGCGAAGAAATATCATTCTCTTCGCGGATGATGCATGGTCGGGCAGTACATCTACATATATGTAC
>JAGHBT010000004.1 GCA_021160845.1 bacterium
AGGCAGGGGTTTCGAAAGAGGCGAATAGGTATGGAGTTTCTCCGTATCTGGTTATAAGCGCTATAGAAGAAGCATATAAAAGGGGAATGAAATATTTCAATATGGGAAGCAGCGGAGGGGATGAGGGATTGATTTATTTTAAAGAGTCATTAGGGGGAAAAGAATTTAATTATCCCGTTGTGAAATCAGGAAAAAGATGGTGGAAATGGATAAAGAACCGCTAGGCTTTGGGCGGTCGAGACTTGTAGAAAATACGGTATCTCTTGTGATATCGGGTATATTCGGCGTTGTTCTTACTCTAACACAGCTTAGTATCCTAAGCCGTTTTCTCGAAGGAGAGATATTTGGCCTCTTTATCGCATTGAGAGGATTCAATGTTCTTCTTGCTACGTTGATTTTAATGGGGTTGCCGCAGGTACTTATGAGGTTTCTTCCTTCCTATCAGGGAAGAGAACAGAGAAGAAAAGCCTTATCTCTCTTTTTGACCTCTATTGGAGTTGTTTTGTTTCTCGGAGGTTTTCTATATGCCGGGTCGGGTATGTGGAGGGAGTGGATACCAGACAGGTTATCAGAGTTGTTTATCAGCGATGATATTATCTTCTGGATTACCTTAGCTTCTATTTCACTCGCGTTTAAGCTGCTGCTTTATGGTGGGTTCAAGGGTTTGAGGGTGATGAGCGCTCAGATGATACTGGAGCTTTCGTCCCTTGTGCTCTTTACAGGTTATATCTTCTTTACGAGGAATAGCTTGGCTGTTATCCCGCTTTTCAGAGCCTTGTTTGTAATAAATTCTCTGGTTTGTCTGTCAGGGTATCCCGCGTATTTTAGATTATCAAAACGTCTGATCGGCGAGAGAGAGATTAGCAGGGGGAATATTATACTTCCTTCATTTCTTTCTTACTGGGTAAATTGCGTTATCTTAGGTCTTGTCGCGCTCGCATTTACCGACATTGACCGTTTTGTAATGTCGTCGATGCTTCCCGTGGCGACGATTTCCGTTTTTCATATCGGGTCAAGGATTAATGTATTGGTTAAAAGATTTCTGGGTTTCCCGATTCTTGCTCTTCAACCCGAAGTGACTAGAATCTATGAAGAAGGCAGGTGGGGGGAACTCAAAGGGAAAATTCTCCTTTTTACAAAAGGCACATTCGTAGCTTCTTTACTCCTGATTGCTGTTGTTGCCGTTACCGGCCGCGATATTATAATGTTAATTTCCGGTGCGGGATACGAAAAGGCTTACATTGTGTTATTAATTCTTTTGCCAACGGTGCCTATCGCCGCGTTTATTGCTCCTCTCCTTGTAACGATGAAGGGACTTCATTATATAAAATGGGCTCTTCTTTGCGATTTAATTTGGATGATTATCTACTTTGGAGGATTTCCCTTTTTTGTTTCCTATTTGGGATTGCCGGGAATGGCAATTGCTCAATTATTCGCTTCGTTAATCCAGATGATTGGAGCCGTGCTGATCGCGAGAAAGAAGGGGTTTTATGGGGGCTTGGGAAATCATGTTTTTCGAGCCATTTTGATAGTTGTTGTAATAACCCCGGTTGGTATTCTGGCTGCGAACATCTGGGGATTGTGGGTATCGGTTTTGTCCTTTGCCGTGTTTCCCTTTTTATGCAGATTTGTTTTTAGAAAAATTGGATTATTTGAACCCTCTGATGTAGAACAAATTCTTGATTTAATAAAATTCCGGCATGGAAAAAGGATTGCCGGATGGTTCCTTACGGTTTGAAATAATATGAGAGAAAAACGGATATTGATCGTTGTAAACTTCTTTCCTCCCGCTGGTGGCGGGGGTGTCTATCGTCCTCTTTCTTTTGTTAAGTATTTAGCGCGGCTTTCCTGGAAGGTTACTGTTCTTACTCCAAACCCCGGTGAATTCTGGATTTCAGATCCTGGACTTGAAGATCAAATACCGGACGGGGTTAGTGTTGTAAGAACATTTTCCCTGTCGCCGTCGCGCCTGTTAAATGCTATTGAAAAGAGGAAGAAACATGATCGGTCAAGGAGATCAACCGGCGGCTTCGAGCTATTTAGAAGGCTTGGCGAATTTATTCTTCTTCCGGATACTTATGTGGGGTGGACGCCATTCGCGTACAGGGCTGTTTCAAGACTTTGTCGGAACAAGGATTTTGATGTTATACTCTCTACAAGCCCCCCTGACAGCACACACCTTGCTGCAGGACGTCTTTCTCGAAAATACGGTATTCCATGGGTTGTAGATTTCAGGGATCCATGGATATCACTTTATCTTAGAAATCCCGTTACTGCAGTTCACCGGATTCTGCATCAAAAGATGGAGCGGCACGCGGCGGCAGCTGACAGGGTTTTAGTGACTACTGACTGGCAGCGGGACAAACTTCTCAAATTGTATCCCGGTTGCAGTGTGGAAAAGATAGCCAATGGATATGAAGAAGAGGATTTTAGCGGTCTTGAGGATTTAAAACCGGATACTGCAAGGTTTACGATATTGCATTCGGGCATGCTAACCCTTG
>JAGHBT010000185.1 GCA_021160845.1 bacterium
ACTGAATACCGATATCAAAAGTACCTCCGTCACCCGCCCAGGCTACAACGGTACTTTCGAAATCGCCCCGCATTTCCAATCCGGCTTTAACCCCTGACGCGGCAACAGCCGCCGTTTCAAAAGCGGTGTGAAAGTCGGTACATCTACAGCTGAATGTGGAAATGTGCCGTCTATAACCGACCAACAGCAAGCCGGAATAACTAAAACGGTTTTGCGACCTAAGGCCTTCAGGGCAAAACGCATTGCCATAGTAGCGCCACACCCCTGACAGGCAAGATGCCCCGACCCCATAAGTTCTTCAGTTGGAATTCTCGCCTCTCTCATTTTTTAACTCCTATCCAATTAATATAAGGTTCCGGATTTTTATCTTTTATTGCTTTGTCGGCAACTTCACGAATTACTCTTGGGGTTACATCACGTCCACCTAGACCGAGGATATATCCTAGAATTGGAATATCTGTCTTGCCGTAAAGAGCGCTTTTTATTTCCTGGAAGAATACTCCATGATTGCCAAATGATATATTCCTGTCGAGGACAGCCACCTTCTTTGTAGAACAAAGAATATCGATAACCTCTTTAAAAGGAAATGGTCTGAACACCCTGATTTTAAGCGAACCTATTTTTATCCCTTCATCCCGCATTTCATCGATTACCGCCCTGGTGGTAGAAGCAACCGTACCGGAAGTAACGAGGATTACATCGGCATCATCACAACGGTAGGGAACGACCATATCATAGTACCGACCGAAATGTTCGCCAAATTCCTTCCCCACTCTCTTTATAACGCCTCTTGCCTCATTCATAGCCTCTTCTATCATGTAGCGAAGCTCCATATAATAATCAGGCCCAGCAAGATTACCGAATGAATGAGGATCGTTTGTATCGAGCTTTATCTCAGGATTGTAGGGCGGAAGAAACTCACGGACCTGCTCTGCTTCCAGTAAATCCACAATCTCATAGGTATGCGAAAGGAAAAAGGCATCCAACACGATCATAACGGGAAGATTAACTTCTTCAGCAATCTTGAATGCCTGAGGAATCGAGTCCTGAGCTTCCTGGTTACTCTCACAGTAAATCTGAATCCAACCCACATCTCTCATTGAGAGAGAATCATTCTGATCTGTCCAGATACTCCATGGAGGACCTATCGCTCTGTTAACATTCGTAAGAACAATCGGAAGCCTTGCTCCGACAGCCCAGTGCAACATCTCGGTCATAAGCAAAAGCCCCTGTGAAGAAGTAGCCGTAAAAGCCCTCGACCCCGCCGCGGAAGCTCCCACACAGGCGGCCATCGCGCTGTGTTCAGATTCAACCTTGATAAATTTAGCGTCAATCTCACCATTGGCAACCAACTCCGAAAGAAGCTCCACAACGTGTGTCTGCGGAGTAATCGGGTAGGCGGAAATAACCTTCACCTCGGATGCCCTGACGCCGTAGCTCACAGCGTGGTTTCCCATAACGACCTTTTTCATTTTCCCTCCTCCTCTATGGAAAGGGCTCCGCGCGGGCACTCTTGAACACATACCAGGCAACCCTTACAATAATCATAATCTATCTCATATCCGTCATCCTTGCGTATAATTGCCGCGTCAGGGCAATAAACCCAGCAATTATCACAATAATTGCAAACACCACACGAAAAGCAACGATCCACTTCCTTCTGAAGAAGCTGCTCGTCAAATCCACTGAAAATCTCCCCGAAACCCTTCTTGGCTTCTTCAACGGATATTCTCGGCTTCAACACCCTTTTCGATTTTGTAAAATAATCAGTATTGATATTCTCTATTCCAAATTCTGGTGCCTCCTGCTTCGGCGGATTTGCCTTGCCGGTAAATAGTCTTTCAATCTGCTCAGCCGCTTTTCTTCCCGCGGCTACCGCTTCAACAACACTTGCGGCACCCGTTACGATATCACCGCCCGCGAAAATACTCTTGCTGCTTGTCTCTCCAAATTCACCGTTAACATTGATCAATTCCCATTCCGTATCGATTTCTTCTTCAAACCCGTCAAGAGCGCCTTTTTCCCCTATCGCGGTAAAAAGCCTGTCGACTTCCATTGTAAACGTCTTCCCCTCAATAGGAACCGGACGTCTTCTTCCCGATTCATCCGGTTCACCCAGCTCCATCTCCTGAAATACTACTTTCGCGAGTTTGCCGTCTTTAGTTACAATCTCCTTCGGGGCGGCAAGAAAATGGAAATTAACACCCTCTCTTTCGGCCTCTTCAACCTCACTCGCTATCGCCGGCATTTCCGTTTGCGTCCTTCTATAAACGATCGTTACATTGCTCCCCTTTCTCAAAGCGGAGCGGGCAACATCCATTGCTGTGTTTCCACCTCCGATAACAACCGTTTTTTCGGAGGAATCAGAATTCTCACCACCGTTAACCCTTCTAAGATAATCAAGCCCCGGCTCAACTCCTTCGCAATCCTCGTTTGGAATTCCAAGTTTTCTGCTCTTCATAAGGCCGATGCCAATAAATACTGCGTCAAAATTTTCTTTCAATTCTTTTAATTGTATATCTCTTCCAACAACAGTTCCGGTCTTAACACTAATCGAACCGGAATTCAGGATTGATTCGATAACTTTATCAAGAACACCGTTTGGAAGCCTGTATTCCGGAATTCCCCAGCGAAGCACACCCC
>JAGHBT010000306.1 GCA_021160845.1 bacterium
ACAGTCGAGATTACAATTTCCAATAAGGATTATTAAGTCATTGAACAATCGTTCTCCGACATGCTCTTCAGGTTGCGGTTCTAATCGTCCATTTGCAGTATAATTTTTGTATAATAGCTTAATATCTTGTAATATCTCTTTCCGATGTTTGATGTGCGGCAAAAAGTAGTCTATTAAGGCATCCTGAATGGCGGCTGAACTCTCAAAATTATCCGGGGAGGATATAAATTTTTCCGCTTTGTCACGATTAAAAACACATACTCCTAATTGGTTATCCGGATTATTTTGCCTTATCGGAATTGGTTGCTCTTTTCCTGTTAATAACAACTTATATTCTGAACAGTTCGCTATCTTTATGCAATTTGTAAAACATTCATGCGCTTCTTTGGGGTCCACTTTTGCTTTTGATAGTATTGCTTTGAGTTCGTCTGAAAACTGGTACTCATTAACCTCTACAAACTCAAGTCGTCCTTCTTGTTTACTCAAACTCTTTATCCATTTGCCAAAATATTTCCCATTGTGCGGATCAATTTCTTTAAGGTTTTCTCTGATTTTCTTATATTGAGTAAATAAAAAACTTGGCCCCATCCCACTATCTTCCATATCTAATACGATATTCATCGATTTTCGCTGTAGAAGCAAAAAGCCAATGTCATCATCTATCGCGCTATTTACTTTCTCTTTTGATAGAAAGAGACATTGCAAAAAACAGGGAGCTACAACCCACGATTTTCTTGGATTGACTTCAACTTGATCCATTCATTTCCTTCTGTTTTCTTTCCAAAACTTTTTCAATTTGTTGTTCACTATCATCAATTCCGGCATCGAAAAATTCTACAGGTATTTCATCCTTGAACATACCATATTTATTTAATTGTAATTTTTCAATATCAGGGACGTTAATTGTGGAAAATGGTTTCTTGTCAATCTTTAAATAATATATAGCTATCTTGGTATGAGCTATATTTTCTTTTGCAATCCCTAACTGTAATCTGTCCAATATATACTCACTATGCGTTTCAATAAGTATAAAATTACGATTTTCTTTCACAGATTCAATAAATAAATCCCCTAAACTAGCTTGCAGACGAGGATGGATATGGACTTCAGGATCTTCTATAATGATAAAACTATCTCTTTTCGCTACCAGGTTAACAATAATAGGCAGCAGATGAGTAATCCCCTGCCCAGCATCAGAGAAAGCTAATGATACTCCCTTATGAGAATTGGTGGGTATTAGCTCCGGTGACAAGATGTCTGTCCCAGACAAAGACTCTTCTGAGATATTAATCTCATATTCAATCTCAAATTTTTTGAGCCATCGATTGACTTTTTGCTTAACAGCTTTTTGGCTTAAATTATCCTCAAGCATATCCCAAGTATGCTCATCCTCCCTGTTGCGCATATCGTTGGCAGAATAGAATCGTTTTATGTAAGGTCGATTAGGACCTACATAGACAATGCTGTATAAAAAATCGCGCATGGTTTGGGTTAATTCTATTAACTCTTGGAAGAAAATAGAATAAGCGTCGGAATATGTAGGATTGTCGGAATAGTCTGGATCAGATGCTTTAGGTCTATTAGGCAGAAAGGCTGTCGGCTCTATTACCACTTGTGTTGCTCCTGCAGTCAGCATCTTTATTAGTGATGAGCTTTCTGTAGGTATTGATTCATTTATCTTCTTTGATTTTATCTGTCTGCGTAATTCAGAAACTTTCTTTGCCCATGCAGGATGTTCAGCATCGATATTATCTATTAGTACAAGTTTTTTTGATTGATCATCCCCAACGAAGGTATAGAGAGGGAATTCCGTTCTCTCTGTTTCGGTGGTACCTGGACTTTCATAATATTCAAGTTTTCTCAAGACAGACTGATTAACTTCGTCTGCACTAAACTCAAAACCAAACGCCCCCTTTTGACCAAATTGATTTTTAAAGGTTAATTTGAAGTAAATTGGTGTCTCGGTTTTTTTATCATAACAACAGTTCTCTTGATTCCCCAGATCCCAATAAGGACCATGAAATCTTAAAGGAACCCCCTTTCTGAGATTTTCGAGTGATTGCTTGAGCAAGAGCAAGACTTGAATTATCGTGCTTTTTCCGGAATTGTTTTTCCCAAGCAGGATAGTAATCGGTTTGAATGAGACCACTGTTTTCGTTCCGTAGGCCTTAAACCCAGACAGGGAAAGCTTATCAAAATGGAAATCCTTGTCGTCTTCCTTTTTAAAATCGAACTTTCGATCCTGATCGTCCGCATCAATAATTTTCTCAGCCAGTCTGCGAACCCATCTGTCAAGGTCTTGCTGGTAAATTTCGTGAGCACCGGAAACTACCGGTGGAAGACCGGCAATAAAGGTGACCAGAGAGGATATCTCTTGCCCTAGCAACTTGTCCCATTCTTTTTTTTCAGACGGAGGACAGTTTTGAGAGAATATTTTGGTTGTTTCAGCAGATAATCCCTTATCACCAGGGATGTTCTTTACAAAGAAAAGCCCCCTGACTGTGGGCAAGGCGCCAAACTGAATGTCCTTCTTAAACCATCTAGATTCAGTGCACTGGAGCCAATATGACAGGTAACAGCATAGTTCCTGCAAAATGGACGCGGGGCTGGTTATCTGATAATTGAGCTCATTTTCCTGAAAAACAATCTTGCTGGTGTAATTGACAGTTTCCCACTGTTGATATTGGAGCGGCACTACTACCAATATCCCAAATTCCTGATGTGCAAAAAGAAAAGGATATTGCCTGCCTGACAGATAGACATTTTTCAACACACTGATATCTTTCGGGATATCTTTTACTATCTTTGCAAAATCATTCACAAGCTTGATCCTAATCTTGTTTGACTACGTTGTTTCTCATGTTATTCTTGCACTAAAAGTAAACTTGGATCATTTTCCGGAGAGCTTATCCAACCTGGTCTTGATATATGGTTCAAAAAACTCGCTTGCCTTAATCCAGTGAAATTTCTCTTTGTCCCCTGCGAGAAAATGCAGGAAGTCTTTTTTGATATTCAGATCAACCTTGGCTGCTTCAAGATCTTCCAGCCGGAATCGCCCTAATCCCCTTGATTTTTTCCCGCCCAGGGAGAGGCTGCCGTTGGTCATCTCCAGTAAGGCTGCACCCAGCAAAGCCAGGTCTTTTTCATCCAAGTCCTCTCCTTCTGCCTTGAATGTATATCGGACTCCGGCAGGAACGGTCTCAAAATCGTATTTCACTCCATTTACAGCCAGGCCGCTGTCCCGATCAATCCCGACACCGTCCCTTCGATCAAGCGTGTTGGTCCATGATTCGCTTATTAGGATTGGATCCGGAAATCTGACCCTGGAGGCATGGTAATGTGAACCAAAAAGCCAGCATGTATCACAGAGTTTTCCCTTAAGAAAGGACAACACATCCTCAGTTGTGTCATTTTCGTTGATCTTTTTCCTCGATTCTTTTTCTCTTAACTTTTCACGTAAATCCTTTTTTTCTACGTCGGTACTGGTGGTAACGCAGTCTGATTTGTTTTCTGTCTTATAAAAAAGTCCGCACGCTTTTAATCCAAGGATTTCAGCAGAGCGCTCCGCGCAGCTCCTTATCAATCCTTTCAGGCTTGAGCCAGGTATAACCGGATTACCATAGACATCAGTCAATACAGGATTGTCTACCCTTTGCTTTATGCCCCCTGGAGCGCCGACATGAAAGGCAGTTAGAAAATGAATTGTTCCCCTGAAAAAATATCGTATCATGATCCTTCCTCAATCAGTAATTGCTATTATACAGTAAGCTGACAGGTGGAATTTTGTTATCACCAGGATAATTCTCCGAACCTGTATGCTGAAACAAAGTGGGTAAACCAGGCACGAGCCAATTCGCCGGTATATTCTTTTTTTAGTTTGGATTGCTCTTTACGTTCAGCCCTTGATGTCGGTTCTTCAAGTCCCAATGGAATACCTTTAAGTATATCCAGGCTGCATTGCGCTTTGATCTTTTTTAAAATATCCCTTTCTCTTTTGGCATTTACTTCCCTGGCGCCGCGTGTTTCTTCAGCCTCTCTTTGCAACCGGATCAGGTAATTATTTAACAGCTTATTAAACATATCATAGGAGAGACTGAAGGCCCTGGAGAGATTCTTCAATCTTCTCTTAGATATTCTATATCCTTCTTTTCCCATTTCATTCGCAACAAAGCGTTTAGCGTCTTCGTATAGATCGAATTCTGCGGCTTTACGTAATATCTTCTCAGTTTTTTGAATATTTTTATCCGGTTTATTCTTGGTCTCTGGAGTAGCCATCATAGTTTTCTCCGAATCATTATCTCCCTCAAATATTAATCTGACAATTCCATTGATTTATAGAGATAGTGCGCTTCAAATGCCTTCAGGAATTGACGCAGATAAACAACACAGAGTTTTATTTTGTCCTCAAGGTCCATCTCTTTTCTTTCCGCATCACGAATTGCCTGTTGTCTGATACCTTCGAGCTTATCCACAAGCACTGCCCCAAAGGGTTTTTCTTCGTCTGGGTCCTGATTGATGTGTACTGTGGTTACCCAGGCTGGGGGTGTTCTTACCGCTGATTTGGCTGAAGTGGTAAATGAACTGTGGGCCTTTCCCACCTGTTTTTTAATATAATTTAGAAATTCCGCGGAGCTTGATGTTGTATTGATCGTATTCAGCATGGCCGATACTTGAGTTTTGGACAGATTGGATTCAAGAGCCCAGGCAGCCATCTGCTGAGCCTCAGAATAGTATTCTTCGGCCTTTTTATTTCCTAATATAACAATTTCTCGCTGAAGAGAGCTTGATCTTGCGTCTTCTATCTCTTTGCTGTCCATTTTTCGTCCTTTTTTTGCAGGTTCAATTCTATTTTCCTTTCGCTAATATCCCGGAATGTAAAGGAGAAGCAACTCTTACCCGGCCAAAACCTTCGGCCCTTCTGAATCCAATTCCCATATCCTCTATTCTGTACAGGGCCTGGACAGTCTGCTCATTGGCCGGAGATTGATAGACAAAGACAGATCCATTTGCTATGGCCGTAAAATCAGGTTTCGGTATATCTGAGGCTGAATGCCATCCCTGTATGGTTTGACTCCTTGCCTTGACGAGGATCGGTTTTCCTGTAGTCGGCAAACCATGATCCCTGACATCCTTTGTAATATCATCCAGTACAGGACGCAGGAAACGATCCATGATAATAGAAGATGAAAGAAGAGTAAGTGGAACCAGCCAGCTTCCTTCTTCGACAAAGCCGCCTTTGGAACGAATCCGTTCTGTAAACTTCCGGCACCTGATCTCCGGAGGCTCAAGAAGGGATTCATTTTCTCTTTCTATTTTTTCTGACTCGATTTGTACGACCTCAATCCTGGCCGCGCCATAACCCCGGCTTTTGCCCGCTCCGAGGAAAAGATATGTTTCGGGTTTTAGGATTTTCAGCCAATCCTCCGGATGATCATCTACTATAATAGCGCCCAAGAAGAACTGCTCCTCATCCAGGGCGTCTATCGTATAAAAAATTCCCTGTGTTGTAGCCCCGCGATCCGGGTCTATGCCGATGTGTATATAAGAAGAAGTAGCGGGATTTACTCCGACAGATGATAATTGATTCTCTCCATTACCTTTTTCCAATTGATACCATCCCTCAAACAGTTCCTGACGTTCCTTGCATTTTTCACATCGAGTATCTCCTATCTGCTTCTCATTGCACAAGAGTTTGAGCAGAAGTGTTTCCAGGGAATCAGACATGCCATGCTTTTTCAGACCATCAGAAAAGGTTTCTCCAATAAACCCCGGCCTTCTCTTGCAACTAATCGCTGTTAAAGGAAATTTGCCGGTTTCTGCAATTCTACTTACCTCTTTGCTCAGATTTTTCTCTTCCTTGTTATGGTTGATTCCATGAGTGTTTATCATCACTGGATGAAAGTCCAGCACAGCCGTTCCGGGCATCAGAAGCAACCTTTTCATCTCCTGCAGACCCTCTTCTAAACTTGAATCAATCAAGTAACGCGCGATAGCGCCTCTTACTGCAGATCCTGGAATATACTCCTTGGCAGGGACAGCCCATTCACCCCTGAATCCTTCAGAAATGGCCAAGGGGGCATCACTTTTCAAGAGCACTCTGATCCTTTTTCTCATATTGACCTTTCACCTTGTTCCTCTTCCCAAATCATAGGGAAAAAAACAGTAAACTGCTCCCAGAGATCCTGGAGTCTGGATAAGTTTTTGGTGTCCTGCGATTTATTGTCAATGTATAGTGTCTCTGTCTCAAGCCGGCATGCACCCAATCCCCGGCTCTTCCCACCACCTATATGAGTAGTCAGACTTAAGCCCATTAATAAGGGGACTAAAAATAACGGGGCGTTATCATCCGAATTGATGGAAAATGGTTCGCCATGCCCACGTCCGAATATTCGTCCCCGGAATGTAACACCAGCAGGGATAAGCTCCATGGTATAGAGATGATTATGCCTGGCTACCCCGAGCTTGCGGTCAATGGCTGTGCCTGTTCTGGTGTCCATAGGACAAAAAGACGGGTCGGGATAGTCTTGTCTGTCTAATCTGGCATCACTGAAAAAGAGCCGACCGGGTATTTGTGGCGTACCAAAGATTATCGCAATGGGATCCGGCTTTTCATGAGGATTCTTCTGTTGAGAAGGAGAAATATCGTGGGGATAATGGACCGACGAGAACTGAAAAGAGTTTCTTTGTTCCCCTGGTAACGTCTTTAAAAATCTTGTGAGATGATATCGGACAGTTCCCTTCACTGTACTTCCCTTTATCACGGGATAACCACTCCCGTCTAAAAGCACCTGTTTTTGAACAGCTCCCATTGAAGAGCCGCTTCCAGGGCATAATGGTGATAAAGCAGTCAGTTTATAGTTCAGATCGAATATCATTTGTGTTTATCCTTCCATATTGTCATCTCTCACAAATTGAAAAAGATCGGCTATATCCAACACTACAGTGCGTCGGATCACTTCTCCCTCTGTTTCCCCAACAATGTAAGGAGGCTCAAATATATCTATTGGTTTCCTCCCCCCTCCATCTCTCAAGGTATCCTTTAGCTGTTTCTGAAGCTTCGGGTCTGTGCCATGAGCAATAGCATGAAGTGCGCTGTACATAGCCCTTGATCTTCCAGCAAACACTCCCTGCCGCAGACGGTTTAATCTGCTGCTGGATAAACCCTCCTCCTTTAGTTTCTTTATACTTTTCAAAAGATCCCTGAATGCAGAAACTTCGTATGGCCGGCAAAAAAGATATGGGCGCTTTACATCGTGAGCACAGGCCGGTGTCCGTTCCCGGAGTTTCTTTCGGTAAGTCTCAGGATTTTCCGAGCCTGGGTCACTAAGGATAGTGAAATCAATGGTGCTGCCGGGCAATTCTCTGCCACCCAGCATTTTTTTAATACTTTCCTCGCAGGCATGCCTTTTGGCATTTTTCAGCAACTCCTTCCCCGCATGGATAACCTTTGAAATTGGATACTTGTAATGGAAAAAAACAATACCGGCTGAGGCTGTGAGCGGAAAACCATCCTTTGCCGTGTATTTTTCAAACTTGTCGATTATCTGCCTGGCCGCCTGGCAAGCCTTTTTGGCCTTTATCAGCAAAACCAGATCATCCCCACCCAACATCAAGACATTAAACTGCGCCTTTTCACCGTTTTTTGGATAGGGAAACAGAGAAGACAGGGTCTCAATCACACTGCGATTCAATGCCTCATCCACTTGTTTTGAAAATTTTTTGAGTTTTTCTTTTTGCCTGATAGCAGAGATCGTTTCACCCATACCATTTCCGTCAAAGTAGATCAGGCCCAACCACATCTCTCCTTCTTTTTCCCCTTTGACCATGTCTTCAAAGGAAACAGGGAGAAGCCGGTAGTATTCTTCTTTATCCATTTTTCCCCAGGCATTGGCAGCATACTTAGTCCAGTACTCTATCCATCTTTCGGTCTTGTTGTATAATCTTTGCCTTGTTTGTCCCTTTGGTAGTCCCTCTTCACTTATTGGCGACCCGTTCTTCTCTTTATTTGCGCAACCGGCACATAAATAGCGGTTTGAACCCGATTTACGATCGAAAATAATCCCAGAAATGTCACAGGTTCCTTTTCCACACGATTCGCATCTCTTGAGATAAGAACCTCCGGGAAGCAAACCGGAAAGCTTAGGAATTCCCTTTTTCAAGGCGATTTTCTCATTTAATTTTTCCAGAGCAGCGGCAAAATCCTTTTCCTTTTCATATCTGACCCACTCTCCAGTTATGGTTGCTCCACAGGTTTCTTGCTCATAAAAATCACAAAGTCTGCCAACAAGCTTGTCCATGATTTCTGTAATCCCGTCGTCAGGGGTAGTAGCAGGCAAACTGTACTCAACGAGCAGATTTCCACCTCCCTGAATGATTTTTTCCTCCAGATGAAGATCTTTGCCTGTCGATTCCAGAGCATCTGCCTGATCATCTCCCATCTCGCGCGGAAGCAAATTAAAAATCAAATCGTCTATCAGCTCACTGGCTCTTTGAATTTGCCTGAGTTTGCTGGTGCTGAATATATATTCGTGGATACTGTCGGAATCGAGTTTCAATAGAATCTTAGGCCTGACATCGAATGATTTATCCATCATTCGTTAATCCTTTGAATCAAAGTCGAAAGCATATTGACAAATACTGTTTCAGTATACGTACTAGTAGCGGCTTGGTGATCTGTGCATGGAGCATCAGAGAAAGTAACAAGAGGCAAGAACGCCTGATCGCCCTTAAGACGTTCCACTAATCGCAAGTAAATAGGATCTGAAATCGCTGGATGTGGGTGATGGTAAACGATTTTTACATATTCCCGTTTATATGCATCACCTGCCATATAGTCGTTAATGTCCGAATAATCTATGGGTATTACTTCAAAATGAGATGAAATCCCCGCAAGTTTTCCGTCATAATACTTATGTTTTAGATCTGGGCTGACAATGAATAGTATTTTTTGTTTAGCTGCTAATGCCACCAGTTTTCGGCTTATTTCTTGGTAGTCAACTGGGGGTAGGTCACACTCTAGTAGTTTTGTTGCAACTTCATATAATTTTTTTATATTTTTAGGATCGTCCAGAGTGATCGCCTGCATTCTGTGAAATTGAGGAGGAAGATCAGATATTTTGAGTCCGCCATAGCAGATTGGTATTACTGGTTTCTCTTTGATAAAGATCGCTCCAGCTTCAAAGTGGAGCCAACATCTATCAATAGACCTTGGGCTACACATTAACAGCAGCACCTCTGTTTTTTGAAGATTATCTATTATTTCCTTAAACCAATCCTCACCCGGCTTTAAATCTTCCGACGAAAGGAAGATACTCAGATTTCCTAAAAAATCTCGCTTAAGGCATTCTTGGAGCTCACGGGCTAGTTTCTCTTCTTCTTTGATATGACTTATAAATACATGACTCATATAGCGCCCCCTTTCAATTTATCCTTGTGTACCATGGCGACTTTGTACCATAGCTTCATGTGTGAAGTCCATTTC
>JAGHBT010000233.1 GCA_021160845.1 bacterium
CTGATAAATAAGACAAACTTAAATTTTTATAAATATCCGTTTCCGGTATAACAAATAGAGCAACAGCCAGAAGAACACGATATGAATAAGAGCAAATAGAAGCGATCCGAACATCCTCCCCGCCAGCGGCGCCAATAGTTTGTCATAGAACCAGTTATAAGCTGTTACTCTGGAACCGTCCGCGCCATTAAACCTTATAAGATAAATGCCCGTTTTTACCCAGAGCGAGGATAGAATAAAGAGAAAGAGGGGGTTTCTTCCGAAAACCGTTAAGGGGAATACCGCCCTTTTCCAGCTCTTTACTTCTGTTATCCAGATAAAACCAGCCAGAAATGAAAATGCGACGCCGGATGTCAGCAGCACATACGAACTTGTCCATAGAGATTTGTTAATCGGGAAAATAGTTCCCCAGATAAGCCCGGCTGCGGCTGTTAAAACACCGAGGGGAAACATTCTTTTAAACACACCGCCGTAATCGGCTCCGCCGCCTATTACACTGCCCGCCAGATACCCGGATAACACCGTAACCACGGCCGGGAATGTGCCTAGCAGTCCCTCCGGATCAAAAGGGACGGCGCGGCCGCGCCAGAGATGATTCTCTCCAAGAAGTTTCAGGTCGAGAGAACGGACAAGATTATTCTCCAGCGAAAAATCCCCCCAGAGTGAAAGAACAAGCCAGTACCCCGCCAGAATAACCGCCGACGTAATTAGCAATTGTCGCCGTTTCAAAAACAAGGATAAAAAAGCTGCCACCCCCCAGGCAAGGGCGATTCTCTGAAGAACTCCCATAACTCTGAGCGAAGAAAGACTTTCCAGGAAGGGATAGGCATTGAGGAAAACGCCGGCCGCGAAGATTACAAGAACTCTTACCAGAATTTTCCGAGCCAGAAGGGGCGAGAACTTGTGCTCGTAGCGGCTGAATGAAAACCAGGTCGAAACGCCGGCGACAAAAAGGAAAAAGGGGAAGACAAAATCCGCGAGGCGGAACCCGTTCCATCCGGCGTGCCTCAAGGGGGAATACATATAAACCCAGCTTCCGGGTGTGTTAACCAGAACCATACCCGCGACAGCCAGCCCCCTCATCGCGTCAATTGCAGTTATACGGGTAGTTGCGCTCATAGAGATAGTTTTCCTTTGAAATTTAGCTCAATATTTAATCTCCCCATCCCGGCGTTAAATCTTATCTTACTTTTATTCGCTTTAAAAGTATTTTTCGAATGTGGCGCTGTCGGATATGGTTAAAATTGAATGTTTTTTTAATCCCGGATGCTTTTCCCTTGATTAGTTGTGAAAGGGCTATATATTTTTCTGTTTAAGAAATTCGGATTCTTAGGTGGTTTTTTTGACAAATTTGGAGGTTTATTTTATGCCTGAACAAAAGTTGGCTAATCCCGCCGTCGTCGGCCTGTCCGGCTTCGGTTTGACTACTCTGGTTTTGCAATTTCATAATCTCGGCTGGTGTGGAGCAGGTCCTGTTCTCGCGCTTGCACTTATTTTCGGAGGATTGGCTCAGTTTATCGCCGGCTTGCAGGAGATGAAAACAGGCAATAGCTTCGGTTATCTGGCGTTCGTTGCTTACGGAAGTTTTTGGATGTCACTCGGTGTAATTTTTCTTCTAAATCATTTTGGCATTTACAAGTCTTCAGCTACCGACACAGGCTGGTTCCTTACTGGCTGGACGCTCTTTACCGTGATTTTATGGATCGGTTCAATGCGTGTAAACACGACCCTTGCGATTACATTTACCCTACTGCTTATCGGTTTTGTTTTGCTCGATATAGCCCATTTCGGACACCCTGCCTTAACAAAGATCGCGGCCTGGGATCTTATCGCTTGCGCTCTTTTCGCGTGGTACACGATGGCACACTCCTTGTATCTTGATATGTTTGGCCGCGATGTACTGCCGGCGGGCAAGCCATGGATAAAAGCATAAATCATAATTTATGCGCGGGCGGGATTTTAGGCGTTTTTTCCCGGTCTGTTAAAAACTATATTTTATTTTTGTATAACCAATATCGTTTTTATCATAAACCCCAAACCTGCCCGCATTGCCGACAAAAATATTAGCGCCAAGCAACAATTCAAAGCCATCAACTAAATTATATATTATTTTGGGACGAATAAGCGCATCGGAATTATTCAACCCGATATATGAAAAGAGCTCAAACCGCAGCGTTTCCCGCAGAAATTCTTTACTTAACAAAAGGGTTACTGTGTTTTCATATTCATCATTATTTATGTAATCATCATAATTCAAGATTGCCTGTTGAACGAATTGAGAGCTTAACCTAACGCCCCGCAAAGTATAATCTGCGCCAATCAAATAGTGCAAATAATCCCTCTTGACCGTACCATCCGCAAGTGCCGGGTCTTCGGAATTGAAATATTTACCTCTATAGTAAGCGCCTTCACCACGCAACACGAAACCGCCGAGTGTGGTGCTAAAGCTGCCCCCGGCTAATCCCAAACGATGATATCTCGGAGTAACAGCAAGCTCTGTCAGTTGAGATGTTAGTGAATCTATTGTTTTAGCGATGTGCATGGTCGGATCATCGTCCCACATGTAACCACCCATTATTTCAAAATCAATGTTAGAAGTAATTGCTGAATATTTTGCAAACACTTCACTGTTTCCCAACTTGGCTGGAACCTCATTTTGAGAGTAATCAAAAGTCGGTTGAACGGGAAACTCCAATTGCGGGAACCAGATAGAACTTTCACCCGGCATTTTGGTCGATAAAAAAGACGGCACCCAGACAAATTCAAATGTATTATCTCCAAGATAATAATTTGCCTTCAAAGATGTAACCCCCATACGAATTTCATCAAAATCCCGCAGCAGGAATTCACTCAAATCTTTTGGCGACACAATGTCGGTAATAAACACCCCATCTGCTTTGCCCCAGATGATTTGCTGCTTACCGATGCGCAAATCTACCGCGTCAAAATAGATATCCATAAATGCTTCCCGGAGTCCGATTTCCAAATCCTGATTCGGATACTGGTAAATATACGGATTGATTTTAAAAGCTGTCCGGTCTTTACTGTGCTCTATATTCAAATTGAAAGTATTTTGAATAATGGCATACTCGTTCTTTTCTGTTAATAATATCCCCGTATAATTACGGACATAGCCGGACCAATTAAGCGACTGGGCATTCACTCCATTTGTAAAAATAAACAGGGCAAATACACCCCATGAGATTTTAAAACGCAAATTTCTCATTTTAACCCTCTCTTCATCATCCTTTCAGTAAACTTGTTAGCTGAAATGCCCGTATCCAGTTTAACATCGGCGAGTTCCATTTTTGTAGTATGATCTTTTTGAACATTATGCATTTCACTTGATAAAACTGTCCAATAATCATTAATTTTTTCATACTTTTTGACTAATAAAATTTTTAATAGTTCTTCATCTTCATCGTAAAATTCTTTTTTTAGTCCGATCCATTTATCTTTGATGACCCAGGTAATAGACCGAGAATACATATACTCTTTATCTTTGGGAATGCTTTCGACCACATAGCAGGTTTCCCCTTCTAACGTTTCTTCGCGCAGCAACCTATGCGTGTCATCAGTGGGATGGCGGTCACCCAAATCATCATAAGTAAAATCAGAACCCATGAAATAATCACTCTTGCTGTCGCTGGAAATTCGTTTCACTTTTTTTAGGGCAGGCAAATAAATCCATTGATCATCATCTTTGCCGACTTCATCGTAGCTCCAATTCATGAAAGAGGTATTGCGCACGTCGGCAGGTGAAACAAAAAACATGATCTTCTTTTCCATACCGCTAAAATCTTTGACGAACTGTTTGATTTCGCGTACCCGCTGAGCGCCACGAGAATTAATTAGCGACATGGTCAGATCACCCTGCATGTCATTCCCTGTTTCCCGATTGTAAACATTTTCGATAATCTGCAAGCCGGTGATTTTTGTTTGAGAAAATATTAAAGTTGGTACAGCAATTAATATTGCTATTAAAACGATTTTGATTTTTGTTGTTTCCATTTTTAAATCCCCCTAAGTTAAAATTAAATAAATTACGGATAAAACGAATAACAAAGATTCAAACTGCATATTAATCCGTAACATCGGCATTATGTTTCTTTTTAAAATAAATATTCGATTTAAACAATAACAAATACATGATCGTCACCGTTCCCAGAAAACTGGTGAACATATTCAAAGAAACTAACATCCCCAACGCCCTGTTTGGCGGGAATACTGAAAACAGCAGCACTAAAAATCCCGCTATAACCACAATCGCGTTAAAAACAATAGCCCTACCGGAATGCCGCATAGTGAGTTGACTGGTTAAAATCTTGTCGCCTGTTTCACCCGCGTATATTTTGTATCGTTCCAGAAAGTGAACCGCGTAGTCGATTCCAATTCCGACTGCGATGCTGGAGAGCAAGGCTGTAGTGGTGGATAGTGGAATATTCAGCAATCCCATCACTCCAAAACTGATAATCGACGTAATAATAATGGGCACTGAACCAATTATCCCCGCTACAAGGCTTTTAAACATTATGGAAAGAAGAATAATAACAATTATCAGCGACATCAGCAGGCTGGCAACCTGCCCCTTTAAAATCAGATCGGTAAATACAAGCCCCTTATAGCCCGACCCCGCATATTTGAGCTCAACATTTTTTCCATTGAGTTCAGAAATGTGCTTTTCAATTATCGCGATGACGCTGTTGATTGCCTTTGAATTATCGCTTTTTAACTGAAACGTCAAATTGGCCTTTTTGTAATCATAATCTACTACTTTCCACAAATTTTCAGGGTCGCCGGACATTTCGTAAAGCAGCAGATACTGAGCGATAAGCTCCCGCGATTCCGGAATGATATTATATTTTTCATCATCGGCATGCATGACTTTGTTCATACGCTTGAGATAATCGGTCAATGCAAATGAATTACCGACAATTTTCAATCTTCCCTCGACATCATCCTGCATTTTGTCAATTGCCCTTAGAACATCCGGATTTTTAAACGCCTCTTTATCTTTGGAATCCAGGATTACGTTCAGAGTGGATGTGCCGCCGAAATTCTCATTTATAAATTTATCGGTGAGTACAATATCACTGTCCTTTTCAAATTTATCCAGAAAACTGGAATTAATCCATACCTTCCCTATCCCCATAACCGAGATAAGAATTATTAAAACTGTTAAAACAATCGTTACATATTTGTACTTTATAATGTTAGATGAAAATTTGACGGCAAAATTCTTCTTGTTTTCATTTGTGCCTTTATTCTGACCTTTCCATTTTGGCAATCCAAAAACCATAACTCCCGCAGGAATCATCACCAGTGAAAACACCATCGCAACCATAACGCCAAAAGCAGTAAACACCCCAAAATATTTAATAGGATACACTTGAGAAGTCAGCAATGAAATAAAACCCACAGCTGTAGTAACAGAAGTCATAACTACCGGCTTCCACATTCCTTTAATCATATCCAGTGTTGCATCTCTTTTCGCCGCGTTGGGATTTTTAATCATAAAAAGATGGAGATGGCTGTAAAGATGAATTCCATCTGCCACCCCTATAGCAATAAGCATAATCGGAATCATGGTAGAGATAGCATAGATGGGAATACGCAAAGCCGCCATTAATCCAAATGTCCATACCGTACTGAACAAGACAACCAGTAGCGTGAGAAATGTGCTTTTAAAACTTCGCAACACAAGCAGCAGAACCAGAATAATAACAAGAACAACTATCGGCACCATGCGTTTCATATCAGCGGGACCAAGCAAGGCCATGGTCCCTTCCACTATTGGGCGGCCGGCGACGCGAATTTTTTCGGGTCCTTCGAAAGATCTGCCCAGTTCTAAAATCCGCCGGTAAAATTCCTGGGAAAAAACATCATCTTCAATTTCAGCGATAACAATCGTCACCTTTTCATCAGTCGATACCAGCCTCCCGAAAACCATTTCATTATTGCGCACATTTGAACGGAGTTTCTCCATACCTTCATCCGTGTTTGGCGTACGCTTAAAAAAAGCTCTTACATCCATTCCGTCTTCAGTACCAATGATATTATCAGCCGTGTAAAGAGAAGTGACATCATCCTTGTTTATTTCCTTCATCTTCTGCAGAGCTTTAGTCAAATCTTTTACTTTCTGAATTGTTCCCGAATTGTAAATTCCCTGCTTATTTTCAATAGCGATAATAATTCCATCTTTGATATTGAACCATTCTTCAGCCTGGTTGCTGTACACAAACGCGGGGTGATTCTGAGGCATATACTTATCAAGATCCGTCTCCATTCGGGAATTGCTTTTCATCACTTTAAAAAATCCGATTGTTATAATTAATGAAATTGCCAGAATCAGCCAGGGGGTTTTTAATAGTTTGTTTAATAATTTTTCCATTTGTTAACCCTTTCGAAAAAATTAAGCTACATTGCACACGAATGACACCTATTACACCGATAACCACGGATTATAAAGATACATTATTGAAATCCGTGTAACTCTTTGTCACCTATATTCAATCAGTTTCTTTAGCGACTCCCACAAAGCAGCTCCTTCGGTTTCAAGATCAAACGAAAAATTTGATAACCGCCATTTAGACACAATCAGCCGCAAAGCTCCCATAATTGTTATGGCAATCTGGTTTTTATCAATATCACTTCTTATTTCATTGTTTTGCTGACCTCTTTCAATAATCTTTACAATCACATTTTGATTCAACTGCATAATTAAATTAACCTGTTCGGCCAACCGTTTATCATTCTGAAATATTTCCTCTGAAAATATAACCGCGGCTAATTCGGGATTCGCAACAAACTGTTTAAAATGATTATCAAAAATAGAATTAATCTGTTTGATCGATGATGTTTTGTCTGAAATTATCCGTGCTGAAATAATATCGCCGTTTTTCTTGAAACGGGATAGAATGGCCAGTAAAATATCTATTTTGCCATTAAAATAACGGTAAATAGCCGGCTCTGAAATTCCTACGCTTTTCGAAATATTTTTAATTGTTAATTGC
>JAGHBT010000066.1 GCA_021160845.1 bacterium
CTGCAACCTGGCTTTACAAATAATTACTTAAAAATAAAAACATATTTTAAGGAGAACGACATGAAAATAGCAAGAGTATTCCCAAGAAAAACGACCGCGACACCTACGGACGACCTTGCATTTTTCGGAAACCCCCCGGACGGAATAGAGGTTGACGAGGTACACATAAGTGTAACCTTCAGCTATGATACAGATATCGCAGCGGAATTGTACGAATCATGGAAAAATGTTGCGCCTATTGTGAAAATAGGCGGCCCGGCAATGGGGGCTACTGGAGGGGAGTTCACGCCCGGTCTATATCTAAAAAATGGCTACGTAATGACCTCCCGTGGTTGTCCTAACAATTGCTGGTTTTGTGATGTGCATGACCGAGAAGGTGGTATCCGGGAACTTCCGATAACCACGGGGTGGAATCTCCTTGACTCCAACATATTAGCATGCTCTGATTCGCATGTTCGGAAAGTGTTCCAGATGCTAAAGACCGCACCCCGGCCAAGGGGTCAAACTATACAGCTAACCGGTGGACTTGAGGCAAAAATATTGACACGCTATCATGTCTCTTTGCTGTGGGATTTAAGGCCAGGACAAATGTTTTTTGCGTATGACACGCCGGACGATCTGGAACCGCTAATCGAGGCTGGTATAAAATTAAGATATGCAAATTTCACAAGATCACATCTTAGGTGTTATGTTCTGATAGGATGGCCTAAAGATACTATCAGAGCAGCGGAAAAAAGATTGATCCAAGCCTGGACGGCTGGATTTATGCCTATGGCCATGTTGTGGAAAAATAAAAAGGGGGATACCGATAAAGAATGGGCTCGTTTTGTTCGGCAGTGGGCAAGACCAGTGATAGCAAAAAGTCTTTTGAAAGAGCTGTATCAATCAACCGTTCATGCTTAACACTTTCAGGAAACGATATTTGGTCACGGGGGGAAATACATAACAATGGAAGGGAAGCTAAAAATAATGATTAAAACAGTCGAAGTAAATGTACCGATCCAAGTAGAATACGAAATTCATAAAGGGGAAGCTGCTACCAACACGCATGATCAGATAGAAATTCTGAATATGTGTGTTCATAATGTTAAGATTCCTTGGGAAATAGAAAAAGAATTATCGTCTTCTTGCCAAGACGATATCGAAAATCAATGTTTTGATAAATAGGAGAATAAAATGGAAATAGACCAAGACCAAGAAGAAAAATTGACTTTCAAAAGAGTTAGACTCGGAGATAACCTTTACATGTTTAACAAGGATGAGATTCTACCACGAATTATTGTGCGAAAAATTACAAAGATAATACTTTTTGAGAACAAAGGGATGCAAATAGAATGTCAGTATGGTAATTTTTATTATGAGTTCTCCGTTGAGGCGGCTGACGAAAGTGAACACTATTATGCAAAGAATAATATATTTTTATATGAAAAAGTTTGTGATAAGAAGTTTGAAGAATTTTGTATTGAAAGAATTGTCGATTTGGCAAAAACGATTGGGAACATAAGCGACCATAAATTGGACGAAAACGCATTATAACCTAACCAATAATAGTCGGTTACGCTTTTTTACGACCGGCTATTATTGAATTCTATCCTAATCGTTTGAATAAGGTTCTTTTCCATCACCGCAAAAAGCTTTTCCATCTGCTTACATTGCCGGTCAAGATCAGATCTGCGAATAATATCATTTTCAGGGTCTTCCGGAAATACACTTTTTTTAAGCTCATCAATTTGCTTTCTGTTTTCGATCTGGAATTGCTTATTCCGGCCTGTTGCGAATACAACACCAAGACCCGTGATAAAAATTGCACACCACTCGACTATTTTATCCCATTCAGGCATCATTAGGCATCCTCTTGCATGACGCTTTTCTTGTGGAAATAGCCCCAAGCTAAGCGGACTGCCCAATACTTGCCCTCAACTTTCCAACGAGGATGGCCGAAATGGTATAGAGCTTCTCGGTAGACATCCGCTGCAACTTTCTTAGAGACACATGGTATTGAATCATATCTAGATAGAAAATCGTGGATAATTCCACCTGTCCTGCAAAGCCCTCGAATCCAAGGAATTGATTCTAAATCACAAGTAAACCCTATAGGGATTGCCGACCACTGACCCGTTTCATCGGAATAGAATCGGAATATCTCTGTCAGGGTGAAAAGTCGTTCACCAAGAAACGTTCCAACTGGCATGTTATGAATAATCATTTATTCACTTCTTCCATTATGGTTAATTGAAAGGAATCCACATTTTTGAGCTTATTCATAAATTCTGAAAACCCTTTTCGTGAAGCAAGCACACCAGGTTTCCCATATAGATTCCCGTATTGCTCACCTATCAATATACATCCGTGCGAATCATCCTGCAGGTTCCCTTTGTGGAAAAGTATGTGCGAACGTCCAAGAACGTCCATCACTTCAAAAGTATCTCCAAATTTATGCGATTTTATTCTCTGGCACTTATAGCCCCCTGGTGGAATACATGAGATATTTTTTTGATTATTTTTCCATTCTCGTTCAAGCGTTAGAGCAAAAGGGACACCTTGATATAATAGTACCCCGAACATCCCTGCTACAGTTGAAGCCATACGCTTAATCACCATCCTTAATTCTCCTATCGAGCATATTAATCAAATCTGCAACTGATTCTTGCAGTGCAATAGATTTATTTTTAATATCTGATATAGGTATGGGTTCTCGATCTGTGCCTGGATTGAATCCACTCAACTCCCATTTTATTAAGTTAGCCTTATCTACTATCCTTCGTGCCTGGTTATATATTTCTCTCAATTATTACCTCCTGCGGTTTTATCAACTTCCTTTCCTTGATAAAAGCTTCAACTTCCTGAAAGGTATCAAACTCATCAACTTCATGAATTGTATGAGTAGTTGACTCTTTCGTTCCATCAATAACAGCAATGACATTTTTGCTATCATGTATTAATCGAAATTTCTTACTTGTTACCATCTTAATTTCAATCTTATTATCTGTTACAATTGATATCATACCGTCTCCTAATTGCAATCCAGCGGTGAGAATATTCCAATCGGCGTTACTACTTCACCCATCCCAATCGGTACTACTACTTCGCCTGCCACTGTATTCAACCCCCAA
>JAGHBT010000205.1 GCA_021160845.1 bacterium
AATTTTTTAGAATTGCGTTTGCAACATACCTTGGAATTGAATTTCAACCACTGAGGGAAGAAGTAGACACAAAAATTATGTATACCGGCTATTGACGTGATCACACGAATTGTAAAAATTTCAACATTCATTATTGCATTGATCCTTATTATCGGAGTATCCGCCTACTTTACTCTTACATTCATTATCAAGAGCGAAGACACGGTTGTTGTCCCTGATCTTGTCGGGAAGAATGTATTGTATGCTCTTGAATTTTTAACAGACCTTAAACTTAATGCAAAAATCAAGGGGTCTGAATACAGCTCAGACATTCCAGCAGACCATGTAATCTTTCAGGAGCCCGAACCCGGCTCGGAAATAAAAATCGGGCGTGATGTCAGGATAATTATTTCAAAAGGGGCAAAAACTATTTTAATGCCGAATCTTCAAGGTCTTTCAATTCAGCAGGCACGAATAATTCTTGAAGAAAACGGATTACACCTCGGAGAATTATCGACAATATATAGTAAAAATATCAAAAAAGATGGGGTTGTCGCCCAGTCCGCCTCCGAGGGGAGCATTATTATGCGCGGTGCACATGTACATCTTCTTATAAGCGGTGGTATGCGGCCAAAAGCATATAAGATGCTTGACCTGAAAGGACTTTCTCTTGAGGATGCAATATTTTTAATCGAAAAAAACAATCTATTATTAGGTGAGATTAAATTTTATCCACATGAAGACAAACCAAAAGATGTCATTGTCAGCCAGGAACCGTTATATGGCCATAGAGTTGTCGAAGGTACGTTTGTGAATATTATCATAAACCGGAAACGTGGTCGGATGAAAGAGCAATATTTACATGCCGCAAAAGGGGCGGGCATTTTCAGATACAGGTTAAGTTACGGATTTCTAAAAAGACATATTCTTGTACGCTTAAAGAGTTCTGGACTTTTAATCGATCTTTTTGATAACTTTGCAAAGCCAGGCGAAGAAATTTTACTGATAGTTCCCAAAAATCATGATTCAACCATTCTTCTATATGAAAACAGCAAACTAATTAAAACTCAGGTTCTCGACTCATGGTAAAACAAATTTCAGGAGACATGATAATGAAGAAACTTATTGCGCCATCTATACTATCTGCCGATTTTTCAAGGCTCGGAAATGAAATAAAATCTGTTGAAAATGCAGGGGCGGACTGGATACATGTTGATGTTATGGACGGTCATTTTGTTCCTAATATAACAATGGGGCCGTTGATTGTTAAAGCGGTAAGCAGTGTTACATCGCTGCCGATTGACGTGCACCTGATGATCGAGGCGCCTGACCGCTATATTTCAGATTTTGCAAAAGCCGGAGCAGCCTTGATTTCTATACACATTGAGACATGTGTTCATGCAAACAGAACTATCCAGATGATAAAAGAATCCGGCTGCCGTGCCGGAATAGCGCTGAACCCATCAACAGCTATTTCATCAATAGACTGGATTCTGGAATATGTCGATCTTGTGGTGATAATGAGCGTTAATCCCGGATTCGGAGGACAGGCATTTATAACAAACACGCTTAATAAGATCAGAGCCCTCCGCAGCATGATTGAGAGCCGAAACCTGTCCACCTTGATTGAAATAGATGGCGGGGTATGCGAAGAAAACATTGAAGACATTACAAATGCGGGTTCGGATGTCTTTGTGGCCGGATCAGCGATTTTTGGAAGTCCTGATTATAAAAAGACAATAGCAGGTTTTAAGAAAAAAATCGGGTAAAGTAAAAGACAACAAGGAAATAATTATGGAAAAACGTAAAGACCGTCGGAAGGTAATAGTAATTCACGGGCCGAATCTGAATATGTTAGGGAAAAGAGAACCTGAAATATACGGAAAAGAAACTCTTGATGAAATTAACGTAAAGCTTGAAAAACTGGCAGAAAAACTGGATATAGACATAGAGACATTTCAATCCAATTATGAAGGGAAGATAATAGAAAAAATTCAAAAGACTTCAGGAATATGCAGAGGGCTCATTATCAACCCGGCAGCCTTGACTCACACCAGTATTGCCATCCGTGATGCGCTGCTTTTGCTTGACATACCTATAATAGAGATACATCTTTCAAACATCTATAAAAGGGAGGCTTTTCGCCGCAAGTCCATGATAGCTGATGTGGTAACCGCTCAAATTTCAGGTTTTGGCGTTCAAGGATATATAATGGCTCTGGAGGCTATTGCTAAAATGTAAGGCCTTTGCAAACAAAGCCCGTTGGCGGAGGTGAAAATCGAATCGTTGGTAACTACCCGAAATAATAAGAGCTAACAGCTAAGAGCTAACAGCTAATTGCTAACAGCTAATTGCTTAACATAGGTTATATAATCCATAAAGTACGATTTTTTATACTCTGCACAATTTTATTGGACACGCTTCCAAACACAAAGGTAGTGATAGCAGTGGTAGCGGAGAATCCTCTCCGCCCAACCACCAGCGTACCATAGTCTCTTTTTCTAACTTCTGCTATGATATCTCTGGCGATTCCGACATCTTTGCCTTGAATCTTCGATTCAATCTTATCATCAGGAAATCCCGCATCCAA